>NZ_JAELUD010000212.1:0-321 GCF_016429185.1 Aquitalea sp. ASV11 | reverse complement strand
CCCCCCCCCCCCCCCCCCCCCCCCCCCCCCCCCCCCCCCCCCCCCCCCCCCCCCCCCCCCCCCCCCCCCCCCCCCCCCCCCCCCCCCCCCCCCCCCCCCCCCCCCCCCCCCCCCCCCCCCCATTTTCCAGCAGAAGACGGCATACGAGATTATTGCGTTCGTCTCGTGGGCTCGGAGATGTGTATAAGAGACAGGTACTGCACGCAGGCCGTCGCCGCCTCGCTGGCATAAGACAGCCCACGCCAGGCAGGCAGCATGACGTAGCCAACGTCCACATCGGCAAGGCCCGCACGGCGTATCAGGCCGCACATGCCTACCGGC
>NZ_JAELUD010000021.1:0-58950 GCF_016429185.1 Aquitalea sp. ASV11 | reverse complement strand
GAGCAAGATGAACGAGATTTCGCTGTCCACCAAGGAACAGCACAACGCCACCACGGCCATTTCGCAAAGCACCGAACGCATCAACAACCGCATCATCGACAGCGACCAGTCCTTGCAGGGCGTGCACAGCACACTGTCCACCCTGAATGACGCCGCCTCGAAAATGCGCGAAATGTTCAGCCGCTTCAAGGTGTAAACCCGCACCACACGGGCTGGCCACTCTCCGGCCAGCCCCTTCCTTCATTCCCCGTACATAGCCTTGCTGCGGGCACCCGGACACCATGCACATGGTGCATGCCACCAATTCAACCCCTCTCTGGACCTTCCCAGCCTGACTGGTGAATAACAAACTCATTGCCATAAAATGCCAATGGTATTATTAATTACCAGTTATTGATGCAAATCGGCATTCCACACTACTTGCAAGGGGTAAATCATGAGTCAGTCCAATGGCGAACAAACCATCACCGCAGGCAGCTGGACAAATATCGGCACCGGTCCGCTCACCATTCAGCTGCTGACGCTCAGTGGCAGCGCTACCGTGATCGTTTCGGATACCCAGCCGGCCAGCGGGGCTGTGGGATCTGTGCTGTCTCAGGCCAGGCCCATTATCCAGGTGAACACTGCTCAGGCCGTATGGGTGCAGGCGGCGGCCAGTTTTGACAATCCCTCTGGCAGCATCGCCATCGATGTCATGCTGGGCACCCCGCTGGTGGCTATTTCCAATCTGGCCAGTGGCATTGCCCAGGTTTCCAGCCGCGACCCATCCGGCAATGCCAATGGAATTGCGGGCAATCCGTTTTATAACATCAACGTGGAGGCCGGTACCGCCTGGAATTATGTAGCTACCAGCGGTGGCATCAGCACGGCAAGCAGCGTGGTTCTGGCAGCCGCCGACATCAATGGCCGCTGCAGTTATCTGCGCAAACTGCAGCTGATCAATACCGGCAGCACTGCCACCGAGGTATATGTGGCTAATGGCAGCAGTGCCATCTGGCGCTGCAAGCTGCCTGCCAACATGAATACTCCGGCCATCCTGAGTTTTGATGATGGTGAGCTGATCAGCACAACCAATACCGCGCTCAATTTCTATGTCGTCACCGCCGGGGCGGCGGTTTACGTCAATGCCCAGGGCTTCATGAAATGAGCAATGCCCTCAATGCACTGGCGCAACTGGCAGCAGCCCTGCCAGTACCGGCAGCCTATAACCCGGCAACGGTACCGCAATCGTTTGCTGCTGCCATCAAGGCTGGCAATTTCCAGCGCACCGACAGTTATCTGTTTGGCAGCAACACCACCGCCACCGACCCGAAACAGATACGGATTGCCGACCTTTCCACGCTGGCAAAATACTTCAAGCCATACAAACCCGGCACCGGTTTGTACACCATCAACTACGAAATTGAACGCTATCAGCCCTTCAATGCGAGCAACCATGCCATCAGGGACAACGGCCTGGCCTTGACAGCCACCTTGCCAACCCTGCCCTGGCCGGTGCTGAGCAAACCCCTGGCTCAGGCCCCCAATGGCTCGAACCAGCTTTACCTGAATGATGTCAGCGGTATCAACCTCGGGCAGGTGGCTGCATGTGCCAACTTCGGGGGACTGCTGTTTGTCACGGCGGTGGATACCGTCAACAACATCGTCACGCTGTGGGGCAGCAACCCGGCAACAGGTGCCGCACCGGTCATCAACAATCTCAATCCGGCCTATACCACGGTGGATTTCCTGCCGATTTATGTCGCCACCATTTCCAGCGTCAACTCCGCCGGTTCACTCACCCTGACCTGCCTGCCAACCGCGGCGGGCGGCACTGCTCCATGGCCGTTCCCGGCCCAAATCGTCCCCGGCATGCAGGTAACGGCCTATGGTTCAAGCGCCTTCGGACAACCCATTATCCAGTCGGTGAATGCCAGTAGCGGTGTCATCAGTCTGGCCAGCCCCATCGGCATTGCCTATTCGGCAGGCATGCGGGTGCTGTGCATGCCGCCACTCAATGCCGGACAGATTTGGTCGCACAAGAATTACTGGGCTGGGGCCAATGCATTGCAAAAATCCGTGGCGATTGAGGTGCTGGCCATCATGCCGCGTGCCCAGGGTTGCTGGCCCGCCGCCTGGCTGTATGGTGATGGCACGGTAGTTCGCCCGGCACTGACCGGCTCGGAAATCGACATCATGGAGATGTACTGCGCCAGCTTTTCCCCAAAATTACCCGGGGTACTGATCCAGACCACGCACAGCCCATCCGGTGCGGCGCAAGTGCATAGTGTTGCCACCGGCAACGGAACTTGGCTGACTGCCAGTTACTGGCGTCCACCAGCATCGGTCATTGATGGAAACCCGCATCGCTTCCAGATGATCTGGAACGGCAGTGCCGTGTATTACTTCGTCGACGATGCGTTTGTTTGTGCCGACCTGGGCATGGCAAGCTGGACAGGCCAGCCAGCGACCATAGGCTGCAATCTGGCAGTCGGCTCGGTGCAAGGCAGCAGCATGCAGATGGGCCTGTATCCGGCGCATACCCCCATCAGCGGCGTGATTGACAGCTTCATCATCCAGCAAATCAACGCCTGGACTCTGTAATACCGGCCCGGCCCCACACTTGCTGGGCCGGTTTACACCGCAGCCCCTGAATTGATAAGGGCGACGCGGAGACTGCGCATGATTGTTCAGGCTCAAATCACATCCGGGTCGATGAACAGGCTGGAGCCATCGCTAAAGCGCGACAGGCGGAAGGGATGGGCGTCCACCACCGGCGTGGTGTCGCACAGCAAGTCGGCAGCCAGTTGCCCCGCACCCGGCCCGATGCCAAAGCCATGACCGCTAAACCCTGCCGCCAGTACCAGGCCGGGCAAAGCTTCCACCCTGGAAATCACCGGGACCAGATCCGGCGTCAGGTCGATGCGCCCGGCCCAGCTGGCGGCCATTTCCACTCCGGCAAGTTGTGGCCGGCCATGGCGGAAGTGCGCCAGTGCCTTGCTGGTGATGGCCGGATCGGGAAGCGGGTTGTAGATGCGTTCCTGCTCGAATACCGTCGGCACACCGGCAGCAGGCAGCTGCTGCCAGCGTCGCTGTTGCTGAAAACTGTGCCAGCCCAAGCCAAGACGAATATTGCGCCAGTTACGCAGCAATAACGGCGTGAAGCGACCAAGATAACGGAAGCTGTCCGGGCCAACTTCATGCTGCTCGCCTTCCAGCAGGGTGACGGTATAACCGCCATCCAGCCGGCGGCGCAGGCAGACATCGGCACTGCACAGGGTGCCGGGCACCACTTCCGGCGCGGGCGTGGTGCGCAACACCGTGGCGCGGACATTCAGCTGCGGCAACACCACGCCATGCTGGCGCAGCAGCAGTGAGGACCAGGCACCACCTGCCAACAACACGCGCGGCGCACGCACGATGCCGTGCTCGGTTTCCACCCCCTGTACCCGGCCCAGCTCCAGCAGCAGGCGGCGCACTGCGGTTTGCTGATGCAGGGTCACCCCCAGGCGGCGCGCCTCACGCGCCAGGGCCGGTACGGCGACGCCGGGTTCCGCCCGGGCATCATCCGGGGTGTGCAGGCCACCCAGCCATGGGCCATTAACGCTGGGCAGGGCGGCTTCGGCAGCAGCAGCATCCAGCTCGTCCACATGGATACCGGCAGCACGGCCATTGACCGCCCAGCGGCGCCAGCGCGCCAGCACGGCAGGGTCACGCGTCAGGCTGAGCAAGCCGGTACGCCGGAAACCCAGGTCGGTATCCAGCTGTTGCTGCCAGGCATCCCACAGCGACAGGCTGTGCACGATCAGGGGTAATTCGCGCCGGTCGCGGCCTTGCTGGCGCACCCAGCCCCAGTTGCGGCTGGATTGCTCGGCCGCTACCAGGCCCTTTTCCAGCAAGGCCACTTTCAGGCCACGCCGGGCCAGCTGCAAGGCAGCACTCACCCCGACCACACCGGCACCGATGATGACTACATCGGCACTGACGGGGAGCGGGTCGTTTTCTTCCACCCAGCTGAAGGGTTGGCGCAGGATGTCTGCAAAGGGTTGAGCGTTCATATTGTTTATCCACTTGATTCGGTAGTAAGGCGACCGGCCTGCATGTGGACGGCACGATCGCACAGGTGATCGATCACATCACCATCATGGCTGACCAGCAGCATGGACAAGTTTTGTTGCTGTTTCAGTCTGGTCAGCAGGTTGAGGATTTCCGCCTGTACCGACATATCCAGCGCCGAGGTGGGTTCATCCAGCAGCAACAGCCGCGGCTGCAGCAGCAAGGCACGCACGATGGCAATACGCTGGCGCTGGCCGCCGGAAATCTGGTGCGGATAGCGCGTGGCGATGTCCGGCTCCAGCCCCACGTCCTGCAAGGCCGCATCCACGCGTGCCGCGATATCCTGCTCGCCCAGCAACTGCAATGGCTCGCTCAGGGTACGCCGCAAGCGATGGCGCGGGTGCAAGGAGGCGTAAGGGTCCTGGAACACCATCTGCACATCGCGCCGCAACTGGCCGGCAAAACGATGTCCGGGTCGCAGTTTAGAGCCAAACATGGACATGACACCATGCCAGTGCGGGTTCAAACCAGCCAAGGCCCACAACAGGGAAGACTTGCCGCAGCCGGAAGCGCCAATCAGGCCGAAACACTCGCCCTGCCTTACTTCCAGATTGACATCGTGCACCACCTGACGGCTGTTTCTGCCTGCCTGGTGACTGACGCCAAACCCCTGTAAACGGATGATGGTTTGCTGTGTCATGCCAGCGTCTCCAGCCATTGCCGGTCAAATACCGGCAGCACCGTGCCGTGACTGTGCTTGCCGGGGCGGCAGGCCCACAGCGTACGGGTATAAGGGTGGGTAGCCTGCGGTAAATCCGCTGCTGCCAGTTGGTCCACCAGTCGCCCCTGATACATCACCAGCGCGCGCTGGCAATGCTGCGCCACCAACGGCAAGTCATGGCTGATCAGCAGCAGGCCACTGCCCTGCTCGGCCACCAGTCGCAACATCAGCGCCAGCATCTGCTCCCGTAGGGCGGCATCCAGTGCCGAGGTGGGTTCGTCGGCAATCAGCAAGGCCGGCTCGGTAATCAGGGCCATGGCCAGCATCACCCGCTGGCCCATGCCGCCGGATAGCTGATGCGGCAAGGCATGTTGCAGGCGGGCCGGGTCGGGCAGGCCGACTGCATCCAGCATGTGCAGCACCTTGTCGCGCCTTTCCCGCGCCGACAGGCGGCTATGCAGCAACAAGGGTTCCTCCAGCTGAGAGCCAATGCGCAAAGCCGGGTTCAGCGCGTATTTGGGGTCTTGCAGCACCATGGCAATCTGCCGCCCCCGCAGGCTGCGCCACTGTTTTTCATCCAGCGACAGTACATCCTGCCCGGCAAAGGACAAGCGCTGTGCCTGCAACTGGCAGGACGGCGCCAGCAAACCCATCAGCGCACGTGCAGTCAGCGACTTGCCGGAGCCGGACTCACCTACCAGCGCCACGCACTCGGTGCCCATGGCAAAGGAAATGCCTTTTACCAACTGGCGTTGCGGCTGCTGGCGCAAGGAAATGGTCAGCCCCTCTACATCCAGCAAGCACGGCTTTTGTTGATCAGGCGGCATGGCGCGGGTCCATTCTGTCACGCAGGCCATCGCCCAGCAGATTGAATGCCAGGCTGGTGAGCAGGATGGCACCACCCGGTGCCGCTGCCACCCACCACTGGTCAAAAATCACCTTGCTGCCTTCTGCCACCATCGCACCCCATTCGGCCATCGGCGGTTTCACCCCCATGCCGAGAAAACCCAGCCCGGCTGCTGCCAGAATGATGCCCCCCAGGTTCAGTGCAGTGCGCACGATGGCACCGGGCAGGCATAGCGGCAGGATATGCCCCACCATCAGCCGCCAGCCCTTGATGCCCTGCATGTGGGCGGCAGCCAGGTAGTCGCTGCGCCGCAGACTGAGGGTTTCGGCACGCGCCTGCCGGGCGAAACCGGGCCAGCTGGTCAGCGACAGCGCCAGCGCACCATTGAGCAGGCCCGGCCCCATGATGGCGACAAAGGCCAGCGCAATCACCAGGCTGGGCAAGGCCAGAAAGGCGTCGGTAAGCCGCATCAGCAGCACCTCCAGCCAGCCGCCTCGATAGCCGGCAGTAATGCCCACCAGCAGCCCCAGGGGCACGGTAAGCAGCAGGATGAGCGCCACCAGCAGCAAGGTGGGCCGGGTGCCGAACAGCACCCGCGACAACAGGTCGCGGCCGAAGCCGTCGGTTCCCAGCCAGTGACTGGACGATGGCGGCTGCAAACGCTCGCTGATGTTTTGCAGGTTCGGGTCCCAGGGGGTCAGCCAGGGCGCCAGTACCGCCAGCACGATGATGCCGCTGATGATGGCGCTGCCCAGCGTGAAAGCATTGGTTTTGGACAACAATGACATGATGATTTATCGCGATGAGGGGTGAGCGATGTCGGCCTGACGGCTGCGCGGGTCCAGCAGCAACACCAGACTGTCCGCCAGCATGTTCAGCAGCACGAAGCTGCTGCCTATCACCAGCGTGGACCCAAGTATGGCAGCCACATCCGAGGCAAACAGCGCCGTGGTCAGGTAGCGGCCTATACCCGGCCAGGCAAACACGGTTTCGGTGAGCACCGCACCTTCCAGCAGGCTGCTGTAAGACAAGGCCAGCACCGTTACCAGCGTGCCGCTGACATTGGGCAGCACATGCCGCCACAGGATGCGCCAGCGCCCCGCACCCTTGGCGCGCGCCAGCGTGACGTACTCCTTGCCGCACTCTTCCAGCAATGCCGCCCGCAACAAGCGCGTGATACCCGCCATGGAAAGCATGGCCAGCAGCAGCACGGGCAGCCACAGGTGCGAGACGGCATTGCGCAATATTTCGGCATCGCCACTGCGCCAGCTGTCCAGCAGGATGAAGCCGCTGCGCTCATTCAGGCTGTACAGGTAAGCATCATCCAGCTGGCCCGGCCCGCCGGCCCAATGCAGGCGCGCATAAAACAGCAGCAGACCCAGCAGCCCCAGCCAGAACACCGGCACCGAATAACCGAGCAAGGAAAAACAGCGCACCAGATTGTCCAGCCAGCCGCCGGGCTTCAGTGCCGACAGCAGGGCCAGCGCCACGCCGCACACCGAAGCCACGACGATGGCATAGGTCGCCAGCTCCAGCGTAGCCGGAAAGGCGCGCGCCAGATCGCTGGCCACCGCTTGGGCGGTGGTGCTGGAAATGCCCAGATCGCCATGCAGCAAGCGCAGCAGATAGCGGCCCAGTTGCAGCGGCAAGGGCTGGTCCAGCCCCAGCTCATGACTGACCTGGGCATAAGTCTGCTGACTGGCATGGTCGCCAGCCACCTGCAACACCGGGTCGATGGGCGCCATGCGCGACAGGAAAAAGGTCAGCGTCAGCAACACCAGCAGGGTCAGCAGCATGGTCAGCAACTTGCGCGCCAGGCCCCACAGCGGGCCAAACAGCAGACGCTCAAACATGTTGCGCATTACTTGCTGACCTTGTCGTAAAACACCATGTCCGGGTTTACACCCTGCACATAGCCTTTCAGGTTGCTGCGCACGGCAATCAGGCTGCGGGCCTGCAGGCCGATCACAAACGGCGAGGACTTCTGTACCGTCTTTTGCAACTTCTGATAGGCGGCGGCGCGGCTGGCCGGGTCGGCAATATCAATAGCCGCCAGTGTTTGCCGGTTCAGCTCCGGAATATGCCAGCCGGCACGCCAGGCCAGGGTCTTGCTGCCGTTTTCCGGGTTATAGGCAAAGGCCGAGGCATTGGTATGCGGGTCGAAATAATCCGGCCCCCACGATGTCAGCACCGCATCGTAATCCTGAGCCTTCACCTTGGTGGATACCTGTGCGCTGATGCCCGGCAGCAGCTCCACCTTCACCCCGCCCTTGGCAAAGCTGGCCTGCAAGGCCTGGGCGATGTCCAGATAAGGCGGCTGGTTGTTCACCGACAATTTCAGCGTGACATTGCTCAGCCCGGCCCGGGCCAGGATGGCGCGCGCCTTGTCCGGGTCGTAACGGTAAGGCTGGTCTTTCAACACCCCCGGATAGCCATCGGGCAGGAAGGACTGATGCACCTGGAACTGGCCTTGCAGCAGCTGATTGGCAATCTTCTGGTAATCGAACAGCCAGCGCGCAGCCTCCCAGAATGCCGGATTACCCAGCGCCGGAGAGGCCTTGCTGTTGATCTGCAGGAAATACAGGGACGCATAAGGAATGGCCAGCGGCTTCACGCCGGGTTTGCCTGCCAGACCTGCCAGCTGGTCCGCTCCCAGATTGCGTGCGATGTCGGCATCGCCCTGCTCCAGCAACAGGCGGCGTGCTGCGGCATCCGGCACGTTCTTGATGACAATGCTTTTGAGCTTTGGCACGCCGCGTGGTGAAGCAGGGTTGGCATCCAGCACCAGTGCCTCGTGCGGCACATAGCTGCGAATGCGGAAAGGGCCGCTACCGGCGGAATGACTGCCCAGCCACTGATGGCCCAGGTCATTGTCCTGCTGATGTGCCAGCGCCTCCTTGCTGTCCACAATGGAAGCTACCGGGGCAGACAGCAGACGCAAGACAAAGTCGGCACTGGCGTCCAGTGTCCAGCTCAGCTGTACGGTCTGGCTATCCACGCGCCGGATCAGGCTGTCCACGTTCTGCGCCGTCCAGCCCAGCTGGCTCAGGATGAAGGATGGTTCCTGGTTCAGTTTCACCACCCGCGCCAGTGAAAACACCACGTCGTCTGCGGTGAGCGCATTACCCGAGGCAAAGCGCGCCTTGGGGTTGAGTTTGAAAATCAGGCTGCGCTTGTCCTTGCCAACCTGCCAGGAAAGCGCCAGGTCCGGTTTAAGTCGCTGCGGGTTTTGCACATCGGCCTGTACCAGACGCTGGTACAGATTATTGAAAGCCTGCACCGTAGTCAGCTCAAAACCCTGGGCCGGGTCAAAACTGGAGGTATCATCAATAGACTGGGCAATAACCAGGGTATTGGCCGGCGTTGTGGCCAGCGCCGGATAGCAGAATGCTGTCAGGCTGGCCAGCAGCGGCATGGAGTACGAGATTTTTTTCATTTGCTTTATTTATCTGCCAGTAATCAGCCAGATATTAAACAAAGCATTGGCAACCACTAAATCAGAATTTCTGCTATGCAAATCAGCAAGAAATCAAACAAATTTACTCACCGCATTTAACGATTTTTTACCTGAACCACCCTCCTCCGATAATGGCATTCCTGTCACTCGCAATACCGTCCGGTTCAGGAAAATCTGCATTGCTTATACATAAATGGATTTTGGAAAAAACCCGTCAAATCAAATAATGGGTATCCAATTCAAGGAGGATCAAGCATGCAAAAGCAGATTGCGCTTGCCATATTGACCGGGCTGACGCTGTGCCAGCTGGCCAATGCCGGCACCCCGAAAAATGTCCTGGTGGTGGCACAGTCCATTGACGACCTGGCCAGCCTGGACCCGGCCGAAGGTTTCGAATTCAGCAGCGTACAGTCATTCAACAGCCTGTATCAGCGTCTGGTGCAATCCAACCGCAGCAACCCGGCCAATATCGAAGCGGCGCTGGCCAGTCACTGGGTGGCCGGCAAGGACGGACAGTCCCTGCAATTCACCCTAAAGCCGGGAGCACGCTTTGCCAGCGGCAACCCGGTCCGGCCGGAAGATGTCATCTTCTCGCTGTCACGGGCAGTCAAGCTGAACAAATCCCCGGCCTTCATCCTGAATGAACTGGGTTGGAAAGCCGAAAATGTCGATGGATTCCTGAAAAAGACCGGCAACAACCAAGTGGAACTGTCCTGGCCCGCCAAGGTGGGCCCCAGCTTTGCGCTGAGCATTCTCTCGGCCCCGATTGCCTCCATCGTGGATGCGAAAACCGTGCAGGCCAACGAACAGAATGGCGATGCCGGCAATGGCTGGCTGAAATCCCACTCGGCCGGCAGCGGCAGCTTCCAGCTGCGCGAATACAAGCCGCATGAAGCACTGGTGCTGGATGCAAATCCCCGCTCCCCGGCCGGTGCGCCACTGCTCAAGACGGTGATTTTCAAGAATGTGCCGGATGCCGCCGCCCGCCGCCTGCAACTGGAACAGGGTGATGCCGACATTGCCCGCGACCTGAGCGCGGACCAGATTGCCGCCCTGAGTGGCAAAACAGGGGTGAAGGTACAGGTTTTCCCGTCCGCCGCACTGTATTACGTCGCTTTCAATACGGTCAGCCCCAGCAACAGCAGCCTGAAGAACCCGGCCGTATGGGAAGCGGCACGCTGGCTGATCGACTACGACGGTGTGGCCAACAAGCTGCTGCGCGGGCAATTCAAGGTGCATCAGTCCTTCCTGCCCAGTGGTTTCCTTGGCGCACTGAAAGACCAGCCCTACCGCTTTGACCCGGCCCGTGCCAAGGCCATTCTGGCCAAGGCCGGCATCAAGGACCTCACCATCAAGCTGGATACCTTCAATCAGCCGCCCTACGCCGACATTGCCCAATCCTTGCAGGCCAGCTTTGCCCAGGCAGGCATACGGCTTGAACTGCAACCGGCCATTGGCAGCCAGGTATACGCCAAGGTGCGTGCCCGCAGCCACGAAGGTGTGCTGCTGAGCTGGACACCGGACTACTTCGACCCGCATTCCAATGCCAGTGCCTTTGCCATCAACCGCGACGACGGCACCAAAACCCTGGCCTGGCGCAATGGCTGGGTGATTCCGGCGCTGAGCGACAAGACCGACCAGGCAGTACAGGAAACCAGACCGGCCAAACGGGTGGCCTTGTACAGTGCGCTGCAAAAGGACATCCAGAAGAACTCGCCGTTTGTGCTGGCCTTCCAGGCGAGCCAGCAAGTGGTGTTGCGCAGCAATGTGCAAGGCTTCTTGCAGGGCCTGAATGCCGACCAGGTGTATTTCGACAAGGTCAGCAAGTAACTGGCTGACGCTGGCCATCAAGAAAAAACGCAGTGCACAAATGCACTGCGTTTTTTATTTGACACCCGCTAGTAAACCAGAATCAGGCTGCCCCCAGATAGGCATTCTGCACCGCGGCATCATGCATCAGCTGCTGTGCGGGGCCAGACAGGGCAATCCGGCCGTGTTCCAGCACATAGGCATCGTCAGCAATGCGCAGGGCCGAACGCGCATTCTGCTCCACCAGCACCACCGTCACCCCGTGCTGGCGAATGGTGTCAATCACCCGGAAGATCTGCTGCACAAACTGCGGTGCCAGCCCCAGCGAAGGTTCGTCCAGAATCAGCAGCCGCGGCCTGGCCATCAGTGCCCGGCCTATGCACAGCATTTGCTGTTCGCCACCGGACAGGGTGCCGGCCAGCTGTTTGCTGCGTTGCTGCAGGATGGGAAAGATGTCATGTACAAAGGCCAGCTCCTGCTGCCAGTCCCGCTGCGCCCCGGCACCCAGTTGCAGGTTCTCCCTTACTGTCATATTGGAAAAAATCTGCCGCCCTTCCGGCGCATGCGACAGGCCGCTTTGCACGATGCGGTGGGCAGGCTGGCCGTGGATGGCGGCACCGTCAAACCGTATGCTGCCCTGCTCCAGCGGATAGATACCGGAAATGGCGCGCAACAGCGTGGTTTTGCCCGCGCCATTGGCACCCAGAATGGTGACAATGCGCTGCGGCTCCACAGTGAGGGAAACCTCACGCAGAATCGGCACCCCGCCCAGCGTCACGCTGATGTTTTCAACTTCCAGCAATGCCATCAGGCCTCCTCGCTGCCAAGATAGGATGTAATCACCGCCGGGTCGCGCATCACCTGCTCCGGGCTGCCTTCGGCCAGCAAGCGGCCGGATGACAGCACCAGCACACGGTCGCAGATTTTCTTCACCAGGCTCAGGTCATGTTCCACCAGCAACAGGCTCAAGCCTTCCTGGCTTAACTGGCGCAGAAAGTCAGCCAGCGCAGCGGTTTCGCTGTCATTCAGCCCGGCCGCCGGTTCGTCCAGAATCAGCAAGCCCGGTTGCAAGGCCAGGGCGCGGGCGATTTCCAGATACTTGCGCTTGCCATAGGACAGATTGGCCGCCAGCTCGAACGCCAGCCCGTCCAGCCCGGTCCGGCGCAGCGCCGCCCAGGTGGCCGCACTCACCGCTTGGGCGCTGTGCTGCTTGCGGCCCCACAGTGCGCGCCAGCCAAAGCGTTGCTGGCTGAGTGCACCAATGCTGACATTGTCAAACACCGTCATGCCGGGAAACACCCGCAGGTTCTGGAAGGTCCGCGCAATGCCCTGCCGGGCGATTTGCGGCACCGGCAGGCCGTCGATGCGCTGTCCGGCATAATGGACCTCACCCCAACTTGGCCGCGAAAAGCCGGTAATCACGTTGAACAAGGACGTTTTGCCCGCGCCATTCGGCCCGATCAGCCCGGTAATGCCGCCAATGGGCAAGCTCAGTGAAATGTCCTCCAGCGCATGCACACCGCCATAACGCAGTGTCAGCTGTTTCAGTTCCAGCAAGGTTTCGCTCATGACTGCTCCAGCGCTTTGAGATGGCTGCGGAACACCCGCAATGCCGAGTATTCGCCAATCAGCCCCTTGGGCAGGAACATGATGAAGCCGAACATGATGGAGCCCACCACCAGCATGCGGTAATCACCCAGGCTGCGCAGCAGCTCCGGCAACAGGGTGAGCAACAAGGCCCCCATGATGGCACCGGGCAAGCTGCCCAGCCCGCCAATCACCACCATGGCCAGAATGGTGATGGATTCGCTGAAGCGGAAATCGCCCGGCGACACATAGCGGGTGGAGTGCGCCCACAGTGCACCGGCCAGACCGGCAATGAAGCAACCCAGCACCATCACCTGGATTTTCAGCCGCGCCGGGTCCAGCCCCATGGCGGCCACGCACTGCTCGTCCTCACGCAAGGCACGCAGCGCATTGCCGTAGTAGGAATGGATGGTCCGTTCCAGCAGCAGATAGCACAGCAGGAACACCAGCATCACCAGCCCCAGGTTGATGGCCGGGCTGGCCGTACTGAGCGGGGCGATGTCGGTAATGCCCATCGGGCCACGGGTAAAATCCACCCAGTTAAGCAAGGTGACATACACCGCCTGGCCTATGCCCAACGTGGCCACGGCAAAGTGGACATTCACCAGCCGCCGCGTCAGCCAGGCAGTGAGTCCGCCCAGCAGCGCCGCCGCCAGCCCGGCCAGCGGCAGGGTAAGCCAGGGCGAAAACTGGTACTGGCTGGACAGCAAGGCGGCGGTATAAGCCCCCACGCCGTAAAAGGCCGCATGGCCCAGCGTCATCATGCCGGCCACGCCGGTAATCAGGTTGGCACTGGCCGCCAGCAGACCGAACACCAGCGCCATGCTGGCCAGCCGGTACAGGTAGCTGGCATCCAGCCAGCCCAGCAGCAGCCACAAGACGGCCAGCAGCAATACCGGCCTTGTTGAACGGGACAGACTAGACACGTTCCACCTTCTTTCCGAACAAGCCGCGCGGGAAGTACAACAGGGTGATGAGCAACAGGCCGTAGCTGATCAGCTCGGACCAGCCCTGCGACACGAAGTCGGTGGACAGTGCTTCACACAGCCCCAGCACGATGGCACTGATGACGGCACCGGGGATGGAATCCAGCCCGCCCATCACCATGGCGACAAAGGCCTTGATGCCGGGCGAAAAACCCATCTGCGGGAAAATATTGCCCGAATACAAACCCACCACAATGCCGGACACCGCGCCCATCAGCGAGCCGATGGCAAAGGTGGCAATGATGATGTGATTGACATTGATGCCCACGTGCAAGGCACCCAGCCGGTTGTTGGACACCGCGCGGATGGACAGGCCCAGCCGGGTACGGAACAGCAACCATTGCAGCAGCACAAACATCAGCAAGGCCGTGACGAAAATCAGCACCTGCCCGCTGGCAATGCTCAAGGGCCCCAGCTGGATGGGCGTCATCAGCAGATAGGCTTGCGGAATGGACTGCATGTCGGCACCGACATAAAGCTGCATCAGCTCGCGGGTGATGATGGAAATGGCCAGCGAGGACAGCAAGGTTGCCTCGCGTAGCGCCTTGGACTTGAGCGAGGCCTCGTCATTGAAGCGGCGGAATGGCCGGAAGGCCACCCGCTCCAGCAACACGCCCAGCACCAGTCCGGCAGCAGCCACCAGCAGCAGCACGGCAAACGCCGGCGGGGCCAGCACCTGAATGGCCAGCAGCCCGGCAAACGCCCCCAGCATGTAGATTTCGCCATGGGCGAAATTCACCACATTGAGCACGCCGAAAATCAGCGTGAAACCGATGGCAATCAGCGCATACACCAGCCCCTGCGCCAGCCCGTTCAGTAGCTGCTGCACCAGGAAAACATCAAAAAAATCCAGCATGTGCATTCTCGTGCGGGCCGTGAATCAATTGGCTACCGAAGTGAAGTCGCCATTGCGGATTTGCAGGCGCGACAGGTTCTTGGACGGCTCGCGGGTTACCGGGTCAAAGGTGGTGTTGCCGGTTACGCCGGGGAAATCCTTGGTGGCGGCCAGTGCATTGCGTACGGCCTCACGGCTGGCCTTTTCACCACCGGCCTTGGCAATGGCATTGAGCATGATGCGGGTGGCGTCATAGGCCTGACCGGCAAACATGGACGGCTCCACGTGGTAACGCGCCTGGTAAGCCTTGACGAAGGCCTGCACGTTAGGCTCCTTGCTGCTGGCGGTAAAGGTGGTGGAAATCTTCACCCCTTCCGCTGCCGGGCCAGCCAGCTGGATCAGCTTTTTCTCGTACATCGAGGACGAGCCATATACCGGCACATTGAAGCCCAGTTGCTGCTTTTGCTGCAGCAAGGCCGCACCGTCTTCATACATCAGTGCGAGATAAATGGCATCCGGGTGGGTACGGGCCACCTTGGTCAGGATAGCGCGAAAATCGCGGGTACCCGGGTTGAAGCTTTCCAGAGCGGTGACTTCACCACCGGCATCCTTGAAGGATTTGGCAAAGTTCTTGCTGGCGGTCTGGCCCCAGTCGTTCTGGATGCTGATGACGGCCACTTTCCTGATATTGTTCTGGCTGATCCAGCGGGCGTTATACGGCCCTTCGAATGCCTCGGTGATGATATTGCGGAATTGCCAGGGGCTGATCTTGACGAAATCCGGGTGCGAAGCGGTTTGCGACAGCTGGGCCAGATGGGTTTCGGCATAGACCTTGCCCGCGGCAATGGAAACCGTGGAGGAGAAATCGCCGATTACCCCGACAATGGAATTGTCGTCGGAAAACTTGTGGGCAATCGACACGCCTTCCAGCGCATCGCCCTTGCTGTCGGCAAACTTGATGACTACCGGTGCCGCTTTGTGCGTCTGATTATATTCATCCAGTGCCAGATTGGCGGCATTACGAAACTGGTTGCCATACTGGGCATATTCACCGGTCAATGGTGCCTGATAGCCAATGGCAACCGGGGCGGCAAACGCGGACAGAGAAAGCGAGGAAAAAGCGGCAACAATCAGTGCCTTGTGAAATTGACTGGCGGCAAACATGAGTAATCCTTGGCTGACATTGATGGCAATGAATTGGCAAAAAACAGGCTGCCATGATGCAAACAATGGCAGCCGCAGGGTTATTGCCGCCAATCTAGCACTGCCTTTGCAACCGCTGATTTCCCATTCTTCACATGCTTATCATTAATTCATGCTTGACAGCACGTACCAGCCAGATAACGCGATAAATCAATTAAAAAACAGCGCTTAGTGACAATAAAATTCCGCACTGAATGCCCATGGCGCAATATTGAATAATTGTCTTTATTTCAGATTTACTGTGCAGGAATTGATATTTGGCCAGCCAAAAAACCATGCTAGGGTGTGGGTTTTTGGCCATGGACGTTTTGCAGCATGACAAGCAGCACACAAGCACAGGGCCTGGCGGCTCTGGAAAGCCGAATCCGGCAAGACCTGGATTATCTTGGCCTGCCGGCCAAAAACTGGACCATTCCTGCCCGCCACCCGGAAGGTGAAGTCAAGGATGTGGTGATTGTCGGTGGCGGCATGTCCGGCCTGGCAGTGGCCGCCGCGCTGGCATTCAATGGCGTTGATGCCGAAATCTACGACCAGTCCCCCGCCGGACTGGAAGGCCCCTGGGCCACCACCGCCCGCATGATTACCCTGCGCTCGCCCAAGGAACTGCCCGGCCCTTGTCTTGGCATTCCCAGCCTCACCTTCCGCGCCTGGTACGAGGCGCAGCACGGCCTGGAAGGCTGGCAGCAACTGGACAAGATTCACCGCCTGAGCTGGGCGGAATACCTGCGCTGGTATCGCGATGTGCTGCAACTGAAGGTGCATAACCTGCAAAAACTGGTGGATGTGGAAGCGCGCGCCGATGGTGTGGTTGCCCTGTTTTTCCGCGACGATGCCAGCGGAGAAACGCGCCGTGTTCTGGCACGTCATGCGGTGCTGGCCACCGGCCGTGACGGTCTGGGCGGTGCCAGCCTGCCCGCCTGGGCAGCCCGCCTGCCACGCAGCCACTGGGTACATTCCGGCGATGACTGGGCAGGCGAAATGCTGCGCGGGCGCAATGTCACCGTGATTGGCGGTGGTTCCTCCGCCATGGATGCCGCCGCCACGGCACTGGAACACGGGGCCAGAAATGTTTCCCTGCTGATCCGCCGTCACGACCTGCCGCGCATCAACAAGAGCAAGGGCACGGTCAATCCCGGCATGGCGCATGGTTTCCGCTTGCTGTCGGACGAATGGAAATGGAAAGTCCGTCATTACCTGAACACCACCCAGGTGCCGCCACCGCACAGCAGCACCTTGCGCGTGTCCCAGCACCCCAATGCCAGCTTTCACTTCGGCATTCAGGTGGAAACCGCCCGGCTGGAGGATGACCGGGTTGTGCTCAGTACAAATCTGGGTGAAGTCACCACCGATTTCGTGATTTTCTGCACCGGCTTTTGCACCGACTGGGCACAGCGGCCGGAATATGCCCGCATCGCCGGCCATGTGCGGCTGTGGCAGGACCACTACCCCAGCCTGCCCGGCGCGCCCGATCGTGAGCTGGCAGGCTCGCCTTATCTGGGCAAGCTGTACCAGTTTCTGGAAAAACAGCCTGGCAGCCTGCCGGGACTGGAGCGGATTCATTGCTTCAACTACGCAGCGGCCCTGTCGCAGGGCGCCAGCGCCGGTGATATTCCGCAAGTCAGCGACGGCGCACAGCGCCTGGCTTCCGGCCTGATTGCCAGCTTGCTGGAAGAAGACATCGATCAGCACTATGCCCGACTGCAGCAATATGCCGAACCGGAGCTGTATGGCAATGAATGGCAAGCGGCCACCACACTGCCCCAGTCCTGAGCAAGCACCAGCGGCTGGCTGACCACGGCAATCATGAGTACGGGCAGACTCCTCAAGGATCTGCCTGCACTCTCCGCTCCTGCTGCGGCAGCGGCCTGATTCCGATGTCGCCCAGATACTTGCTCAAGGCCGCGCGCCATAGCTGCGGCTGGTGAAAGACAAAGTGCCCGTCCCCGGGAATGGGCGGCAACAGCAGCAACGTGGATTTACCCCCCGCACTGACAAAAGCATCCTGTGAGGCTTTGATGGTATTGGCGGAATAGCGGCTATCGTTTTCGGTAAAAACCAGCAAGGCCGGCACTTGTGCTGTTTTCCCCACCTCGGAAAAGCCATCAATCATCATCTGGTTACGATATTCCGGCCCGCCGCTGGCTGTCTTGTTCGTGGTGCGCCCGCCAGAAAAATTCACCACGCCGATCACCCCCGGCAGATTGATGCCGGCCAGATACATCGCACAATAACCACCGGCAGACTGCCCGGACAGGATAATCCGCCCGGGGTCGATTTCCTTTCTTGATTTCAGATAGTCGATGGCGGGGACAATATCTGCCGATTGCGCCTTGGCCTTGTAGAGTGGCGCGGCATCGTTGGTCGAGAAATGATTCTGCAATCCCCCTTCGGAAAGCCCCACGCCCTGGCGTGAGGGAAAGGCCACGGCAATGCCGTGATACAGAAACTCGCGCGCCACGATCATGTCGCGAAAGCGCTGCTTGTCCCGTACATGCGGGCTATCCAGATCCATGTCGCCATGGTTGAACACCAGCAGCGGAAACGGCCCCGTCCCATCCGGAAACAACAGCGTCATTTCCAGCTCGGCATGTCCCAGTACTGCAGGGACGGCATAGTGGACAATTTCCTCGTGCCAGGCTGGCAGCATGTCGCCATGACCTATGTACGCAGCCACCGCCGCGCCATCCAGCCAGCGGGCCACAAGGGCGGCAAACTCATCATCCAGTGCAGCAAGCACATGCTGGCTGCCTTTGCCGCATCCCGGCTTGAATTCGGTTTGCGGATAACGCGCCTGCACCAGTGCAAAGCCATTGAGCCGGGCCAGGTATTGGGCTTCCGGATAAGGGGCGGCATCACACTGCGCGCCAGGTGCATGAATCAGCAAGACCGGGTTTTTTATGCCATGCCAGTCTTTGGTTCTGGCCTTGAGAAAACCGCCACTGACCACGATGACGCCATGCACACCTTCAAGGCGGGAAACCACATCCAGCACCGGCACGGCCTCACCGGCAAACAAGCCAAGGCTGACCGGGACGCCCGGATATCTGGCCGCCAGATAATCCAGCACGGCCTGCAAATCGCGACGCAGTGACAAGGGTGGACGGTTCTCAGGCATATGGCCTGCAGCGTCGTCCGGCGTGTCGGCAAAGGCCACGGCAATGCCTTTTTGCTCAAGAACTGCGCTGGTCCGTATCCATGGCCCGTTCAGGTCTATGTGCGGCCCGCCTGCCGTACTTTTTATCGCAGGCTGACCATTGGGCGAAGGGTAAAGCACGATATGCCTGATTTTCCCGTCCTCTGGCAGGTGAATGGCCATATTCAGTTTCACCTTGCCAGCCTCGCTCTGGCGACCGGTGTCGACCGAAACCAGCTGCCACGCAACAGGCCGGGCATTGCCCGCCTGGCTTTCTGCCTGTGGCGTCATGGCGGCGGCAAGCAACACCGTCGCCATGAAAACCCTGCGCCAGGCCCGCTGCACCATCCTGTTGATGACTGCGCCATCTCGCCAAGCCGACCACACCATGCCCATACCTTATGCATTCAATGTCAGAAAAAAATGAAACCGTATTGCCAGCGCACCAGTGGTCGGCCAGACCGGCCCCAGCCCTTGCGACCAGCGGACCTGCCCTGCACATCAATACCGGCATGCCCGGCCACCCGCTGCGGCTACCGCGATGCAGACAGCTCGCGTCAGTCATATGGCATAGCATACCGCGATTGCCGTCCGGGCCGAACCCGGCATGAGCAAACCCGGCGGCAAGCTACCTGACAAATCGCAACCGCTTATTCACTTTTCTGATAATCATTGTGGAAATTATTGTTTATTGTGAATAAGCCTGGCTTGTTATAGTCCACCCATACCGCCGGATGGCGGGATGACAAACAAAACAACAGCCAGGAGTACATTGTGAAACGATTTGCCATTGCCGCCCTGCTCGCCTCCATTCTACCGGGCCTTGCCGCCGCCGAAGACCTGGCCAAGATCAAATCCGCCGGTGTCATCCGCGTGGGTACTGAAGGCACTTACGCCCCGTTTACCTATCACGATGCCAGCGGCAAGCTGGTGGGTTTTGATGTGGAAATTGCCCAGGCCGTAGCCGCCAGGCTGGGCGTGAAAGCCGAATTCATCGAAGGCAAATGGGACGGCCTGATTGCCGGCCTGGATGCCAACCGTTACGACGCCGTGGCCAACGAAGTGTCGATTACCGAAGCGCGCAAGGCCAAGTACGACTTCTCCAACGCCTACATCGCCTCCAAGGCCGCGCTGATCGTCAATGGCAACAGCCCGATCAAGAGCTTTTCCGACCTCAAGGGCAAGAAGTCCGCCAACACCCTGACCAGCAACTTCGGCAAGCTGGCGCAATCCTTCGGTGCAGAAGTCGTGCCGGTACAAGGCTTTAACGATTCGCTGGAGCTGCTGGCTTCCGGCCGCGTGGATGCCACCATCAACGACAGCCTGTCCTTCCTGGATTACAAGAAGCACCAGCCCAACTCCAAACTGCGCATTGCCGCCACCGAAAAGGACGCCGACTTCTCCGGCATCATTTTCCGCAAGGGCAACCCGCAGCTGCAGGCCGCCATCAACAAGGCGCTGGCTGACATCAAGGCTGACGGCAGCTATCAGAAAATTTCCTTCAAGTACTTTGGCGAAGACGTGTCGCACTAAGCGATACCAGCTCGTACGGCGTGCCAGCTTGCCCCGTTCTACGGGGCAAGTTTTTTTGCACAACACGAAAACAATAATGGAGTCAGCACATGCCTGAATGGTTGAAACTGATGGTGGAATCGCTGCCGCCGCTGCTGTATGCAGGGCTGGTGTTCACCGTACCGCTTACCCTGCTGTCCTTTGCCTTTGGCCTGTCGCTGGGCTTTGTCACCGCGCTGGTGCGGCTGTATGGCCCCAAGCCACTGGCGGACGGCTTCCGCTTTTATGTGTGGCTGATCCGCGGCACCCCCTTGCTGGTGCAGCTGTTCCTGATTTTTTACGGCCTGCCCAAGGCCGGCATCGTGTTCGACCCGCTGCCGGCAGCCGTTATCGGCTTTTCGCTGAATGTGGGTGCCTACACCTCGGAAGTCATCCGCGCCGCCCTGCTGGCGGTACCGCGCGGCCAGTGGGAAGCCGCCTATTCCATCGGCCTGACCTGGGCCCAGGCCATGCGCCGCACCATCCTGCCGCAGGCCAGCCGCGTGGCCGTGCCGCCCCTGTCCAATACCTTCATCTCGCTGATCAAGGACACCTCGCTGGCAGCGGTGCTGACCGTGCCGGAAATTTTCCAGGCCGCGCAGCGCATTGCCTCGGTCACCTATGAACCGCTGATCCTGTATACCGAAACCGCGCTGATCTACCTTGCGTTCAGCTCCGTGCTGTCCGCCGGCCAGCAAAAGCTGGAAGCCCGCTTTGGCCAGCACCTGCACCAGGCCCAGGAGACGAAATGATTCAACTGCACAATATCGACAAGCATTTTGGCAGCCAGCACGTGCTGAAGGACGTGTCGCTGCAAGTGGCACCTGGCCAGGTGACGGCGCTGATCGGCCCGTCCGGCAGCGGCAAGAGCACCCTGCTGCGCTGCATCAACCTGCTGGAAACCCCTAGCGCCGGGCAGATTACCCTGGGTGATGCCAGCCTGCAGTTTGGCCATGGCCATGCCCAGCCGGGCCGTCAGGACATTCATCGCCTGCGCCTGCAAACCGGCATGGTGTTCCAGAACTTCCAGCTGTTTCCGCACCGCACCGCGCTGGAAAACGTGATGGAAGGCCTGCTGGTGGTAAAGAAATGGCCGCGCGCCCAGGCTGAGTCGCGCGCCCGCGAGCTGCTGCAACAAGTAGGCATGGCGCACAAGGCCGATGCCTGGCCCGCCACCCTGTCCGGCGGCCAGCAGCAACGGGTGGCCATCGCCCGCGCCCTGGCCCAGTCCCCCGGCCTGCTGCTGTGTGACGAACCCACCTCGGCACTGGACCCGGAGCTGGCCAGCGAAGTGGTGGCGGTGCTGCGCCAACTGGCCGCCAACAGGATGACCATGCTGATTGCCACCCACGACCTGCGACTGGCCGCCACGCTGGCCGACACCGTGGTGTTTCTGGAAGATGGCCGCATCGTGGAGCAAGGCAGCAGCCGCCAGTTGTTTTTGCAGCCGCAAAACCCGCGTACCGCCAGCTATGTGTCCACGCTGAAGGAAGGCCTGCCGGAAGACTGGTAAAACCTGGCACCGCAGGTAAACAAGACAAAGGCGTCCGCCGTGAGGGGACGCCTTTGTTGCGGCTGACCAAGTGATTTGGTGCGCTTGTACCGGACCCGGCAAAGCCGGGCCTTTCGACTCACTGATTGATTCCGCAGCCTTCCCGTCTATTCCCTATCCCCCGGCCCTTTCCCTGAAAGGGAGCCTCGCTTTCTGTCCAGAAAGCGAGAAGAGCCTGGCTGGCATCAGGGCGCAGTGTCAGAACACCGGCACCACCGCACCCTGATAACGCTGGTCGATGAACTGGCGTACATCGTCGGTGGACAGCGCCGCCACCAGTTTTTTCAGCGCCGGGCTGCTGCGGTTGTCCTCGCGCGAGACGATGATATTGGCGTAGGGCGACTGGCTGCCTTCGCTGAACAGCGCATCACGCTTGGGTTTCAGCCCGCCTTGCAGCGCGTAGTTGGTATTGATCAGCGCAATGTCCACCTGGTCCAGCACGCGTGGCAGGGTGGCGGCTTCCAGTTCCTTGATCTTGAAATGGTGCGGGTTGCTGCTGATGTCACGCGCGCTGGCCAGGATGTTGGCCGGGTCCTTCAGGCTGATCAGGCCCTGCTTGTGCAGCAGCAGCAAGGCGCGGCCGGTATTGGACGGGTCGTTGGGAATGGCGATGGTGGCACCGTCCGGCAGCTCGCTGGTCTTGTGGTACTTGTGCGAGTACGCGCCGAACGGCTCCACATGGATGGCCGCCACGCTGACCAGCCGGGTGCCCTTGGACTTGTTGAAGCTATCCAGGAAAGGCTGGTGCTGGAAGTAGTTGGCATCGATTTCCTTGCCCGCCACTGCCAGGTTTTCCTGCAGGCCATTGCTGAACACCTTGACCTTCAGATCAATGCCTTGCTTGGCCAGCGCCGGTTTTACATGCTCCAGGATCTCGGCGTGTGGTACGGCTTCGGCACCGATGGTCAGCACTTCAGCGTGAGCGGTGAGGCTGGTGGCCAGGCCGAACAGTGCCAGCCAAAGGGTTGCGCGTTTCATGCATATTCTCCTGCGGAGGTGGGAAGGGAAGCTGCCTGCAATGCTTGCGGGGAAAGCAGGTCGGCATGGTGCCGGACGGCTACCTTGGGATGGGAGCGCAGCCGTCCTTTGAGATAATTGTCACCAATACGGTAAAACAGCGGGTTGTCCGGGTCGGCCTCCGGGCCGCGTGCTTCGGCGGCCAGCGGTGCCGTCAATTGCAGCAGCGGAATGGTGGCATCCAGCCGCGGGCCGAGGAAAAAGGCCACCGACAAGCGGTCCTTGCCTTCTGGCGGGCTCAGCACACGATGCACATTGGCTCGCAGATAACCGTCCGATGCCATTTCCAGCGATTCACCGATATTGACGATGAAACTGCCCGGCAATGACGGGGCATCAATCCAGCCCTGTTCGGTTTCCACTTGCAGGCCGTCCTGGCTATCGTCTTGCAGCAACAGGGTGAGGAAGCCGCCGTCCTTGTGCGGCCCCACGCCCTGCCCGGCTGCGCCTTGCTGGCTGCCCGGATAACGGATGATTTTCAGATGCTCAACCGGGGCTTCGACAAAGGCATCGTCGAAAATATCGACCGGCTGCTGCAGGGCTTCGGCAAAGGCACGCAACAGGCGGATGGAAAGACGGGTGGTTTCCTGCTGCCAGTCCAGCAGCACCGGCTTGAGTTGCGGCAAGGCTGTCGGCCATTGATTGGGGCCTTGCAGACGCCACCATGGCCCCTGTGCGGCCAGGTCGGGTCGCGGGGGACGCTCGGCACCGATATCCAGTTGTTCGCGCCAGTCGGCAGCACCACGGGTACGCTCTTCACCGGCACGGGTATAGCCACGAAAATGCGGCGAGTTTTCCATGTCGATGGCCAGTTTGTCCTCTTCCGGCAGGGCAAAGAAGGCGCGTGCGGCCTGGCGTAGTGCCGTCACCTTGTCAGCGGCGATACCATGGCCGACCAGATAAAAGAAACCGTGGTCGCGTGCTGCGCCACGCAGTTGTTGCAGCAGTTGCTGACGTTGTTCGGCGCTGCCATCGAGCAGGCTGAAATCGATGACAGGCAGGGCAAGAGGGCTTGGCATGACAACTCCGTAAAGCGGCACCACCGGGGTGCCGGGAAGCTTCACGATATGCCATGCCAATGCCTGTGCGAACCAAGAAAAACTGATTTGAATATCAAGCCGTCAGCGCGGCTGACAAGGGCGGTGCCTGCCTGAACAACGGCGTGCCGGTGCCGCCCGGACAAGCAGGATGAATGGTGGCGCAAAGCCGCACAGCGGTGTTGTCTGCGCCAAACTGTGACAGTAACAGCCTGCCCTCAGGCTGCCTCGACACTGCCACCCAGATAGAACTGGTGTACGTCTTCACGCGCAGCCAGCTCGGCCGAACTACCCGACAGTGCCACATGGCCGTTTTCCAGCAGATAGGCCTGATGGCTGTAGTGCAAGGCCAGGTTGGCATTCTGCTCGGCCAGCAAAAAGCTCACCCCTTCCTGCCGGTTCAGCGCCTGCAGTATCTCGAAGATTTCCTCGACGATTTTCGGTGCCAGCCCCATGGATGGCTCATCCAGCAACACCAGCCGTGGTGCAGCCATCAGTGCGCGGCCAATGGCCACCATCTGCTGCTCTCCGCCCGAGGTATAGCCTGCCTGCGAGCGACGACGCTCTTTCAGCCGCGGGAAATACTGGTAGATGCGTTCCAGGTCCTGCTGCAAGGCAGCGCGGCTGGGCTTGCGCACAAAGGCACCGGTCAGCAGGTTTTCTTCCACGCTCAGGTGGGCAAAGCAATGCCGCCCTTCCAGCACCTGCACCAGCCCGCGCTGCACCAGCTCATGCGGGGCGGTATGGCTGACATCCTGCCCGGCATAGACAATGCGCCCTTGCTGCAGGCAGCCGCGCTCGGCTGCCACCAGGCCGGCAATGGCCTTGAGGGTGCTGCTCTTGCCTGCCCCATTTGCCCCCAGCAAGGCCACGATCTGCCCCTCGTCCACCTGCAAGGAAACACTGCCCACGGCCAGAATGGCCTGGTTGTACACCACCTGAATGCCTTCCACCTGTAGTAAGGGCTGGCTCATGATTCAACTCCGCAATCCGTCAAAAACCGGGTGACAAAAACCCGGCGCAGCAAGCCGCGCCGGGCGTGGACAGGCTCAGGCCATCACGATTCCTTGCTGCAATCGCGCGGGGTGATGCCCTTTTCCTTGGCGTACTTGTGCGAGGAGTCCTCGATGATGGGGCGCAGCAGCTTGCGGTCGGCCTGTACCCACGGCGAAATCACCTTCCACTGCTGGCCGTCCCACTGCTGGAAGCGCACCGCACCGCCGCCTTCGTGGTCGGCGCAACTCAGTTGCAAGGGTTGCAACAGGCCCAGCGCGCCCACTTCCTTCAGCCTCTTGTCGTCAAAGTGCAGGTGCTCGAAGCCCCAGCGCACCTGCTCGCCGGTCAGCGGTTTCTTGCCGAACTTGGCCTGCGCCAGGCGCACGGCTTCCACGTTCAGGATGCCGTTGACCACGCCAAGGTTGTAATACACCGTGCCAAAGCGCTTGGCATCGGCCAGATTGCCCTTGCCGGCATCCAGCACGGTTTTCTTGATGCCTTGCAACACCGGGAACTGGGTGCCGGACGGGTGGGTGGTGATGGAGATGAAACCCTTGGCAGCGGCACCGGCCGGGGCGGCGTCTTCTTCCGAGTTGCTCCAGATATTGCCGATGATGTGGTCTGCCGGATAACCGGTTTTCTGCGCGGTTTTCAGTGCCACCGGGTTCATCACGCCCCAGCCGCGCAGAATCACCCAGTCCGGTTTTTGCTGGCGGATGGTCAGCCACTGCGACTGCTGCTCGTTACCCGGATGCGGCACTTCCAGCGACACCAGCTGGAAGCCGTATTTCTTCGACAGCAGCTCCAGGATGGGGTTGGTTTCCTTGCCATAGGGCGAGCCGTGGTAGAGCACGGCAATCTTCTTGCCCTTCAGCTTGGCAAGGCCGCCGGATTTCTGGCCGATGTAGTTGATGATGGCCGACACCTCGGAGTACGGGTTCAGCTGCAGCGGGAACACATAAGGAAACACGCTGCCGTCGGTGGAGTCGGTACGGCCATGGTTGATGGTGATCAGCGGCAGCTTGTCGGCGGTGGAGCGCTCCAGCGTGGCATAGGCAATGCCCACCGACAGCGGGTTGGTGGCGGCAGCCGGCGCGCCGTTCAGGCCTTTTTTCAGGCGCTCGTAGCACTCCACCCCTTTTTCCACCACGTATTCGGTTTCGCACTCGCTCCAGCTGAGCTTGACGCCGTTGACGCCGCCTTCCTTGATATTCACGTATTGCAGGTAATCGATAAAGCCGCCGAAAAAGCCGGTGCCGCCAGCCGCATACGGCCCCACGCGGTAGCTTTGCAGCGGGAAATACTGCTCGCCGCCTGCCTGTGCCGTGGCCGATGCTGCCGCCAGGCCCAATGCCAGTACGACCGCCCCTTTCAGTGTGTGCAGATGATTTTTCATTATGGGTAAACTCCCTGGTTCAGTAGACGAAACTGCTAACGGAAACAACAAGACAAAAACATTCAGAAGCGCAGTGGCCACAGCCGGGCGCGGGCGCGCCAGCCTTGCCACAGCCGCGCCAGGCCGTCCGGCTCCTTGATCAGGAACAGGATGATCAGCACGCCAAAGATGATTTTTTGCAGATTTTCCAGCTGGCCGGCGGGCAGCACGCCGCTTAACAAGCTGCCGGACAGGATGGACAGCACGATGGGCAGCAGCACGATGAAGGCCGCGCCAAGGAAATTGCCCAGAATGCTGCCCATGCCGCCCAGGATGATGATGAACAGCACCTGAAACGAGCGGCTAAGGTCGAAACCATGCGGCTCCACCGTGCCCAGATAGGTAAACGCCCACAAGGAGCCAGCCACCCCCAGGATGAAAGAGCTGATGGCAAAGGCCAGCAATTTGGTACGCAGGATGGGGATGCCGATCACCGCAGCGGCAGTGTCCATATCGCGCACCGCCATCCAGTTGCGGCCCAGGCTGCTGCGTACCAGATTGGCCGCCAGCACAAACAGCGGCAGCACCACGCTCAGGGTGAGCAGATAACGCCCGGCCGGGCTGCCGAAATCGTGACCGGCCACCAGCAGCGGTGGTGCGGTGATTACGCCGGATTCGTTACCGTTGGAGAACCAGGCAAACTTGGTGAGCAGCCATTCGACAAAGAACTGTGCCGCCAGCGTGGACACCAGCAGATAAAAGCCCTTGATGCGCAGGCTGGGCAGGCCAAACACCACCCCCACTGCCGCGGCCACCACGCCACCAGCGACAAAGCTGAGCAAGAGCGGCAGGCCCGGCAGCAGGAATTGCAGCTTGTAGCTGGCAAATGCCCCCACCGCCATGAAAGCGGCCGAACCCAGCGACAGCTGGCCGGCATAGCCGGTAAGCAGGTTCAGCCCCAGCCCGGCCAGTGACAACACCAGAAACGGAATCAGAATGGCGCTGAACCAGTAGTCGTTGCCAATGAAGGGCAGCAGGCCAAAGGCCAGCGCCAGCAAGACCCACAGCGCGGCACGCTGCTGCCATAGCCGCAGTGCGCGGCCATCCTGCCGGTAGCGGGTGCTGAATTGGCCGGATTCCTGATAAAACATGCCTACTCTCCTTTTTAGAACTGCTAACAAAACCTCGTAGAGAACCCGAGCCAAGGCGCGCCGACGCAGACAGTACAGGTAGTACGGCAAGGAGGTGCAACGCAGGCACGGGGGTTTTGTTAGCGGGTCTTACACCCGTTCGATGGCACGCTCGCCAAACAAGCCCGCCGGCCGCAGCAACAGGAACAGCAGCGCCAGCACATAGGGAAACCAGTTTTCAATGCCACCGCTGAGCAGCGGCCCCAGATACACTTCCGCCAGTTTTTCGCTGGCCCCCACAATCAGGCCACCGACAATGGCACCGCCTATCGAGGTAAAGCCGCCGATAATCAGCACCGGCAAGGCCTTGAGCACGATCAGTGACAGGGAAAACTGCACGCCCAGCCGCGCGCCCCACAACAGCCCGGCCACCAGCCCCACCAACCCGGCCACTGCCCATACCAGCACCCACATGCGTTGCAGGCGGATGCCGACCGCCAGCGCGGCCAGCTGGTCGTCCGCCACTGCGCGCAGCGACAGGCCGATGCGGGTCTTGTTGAACAGCAAGGACAGCAGCAGCACCAACAGCCCGGCGCTAGCGGCGGCAAACAGGTCGAAGCGCGACAGCATCAGGCCGCCCAGCTCCAGCGGTGTGTCCTCGATGCCCAGGTCCAGCCCGTGCACCTGCGCGCCCCACAGCGCCTGGGCCACGCCCTCCACCACATAGCTCAGGCCTAGCGTGGCCATGAACAGGGTGATGGGTGGCCGGTTCACCAGATGGCGCAGCACCAGCCGCTCCAGCAACAGCGCCAGCAGCAGCATGGACAATAGGCTCAGCACAAAAGCCACCCAGAACGGCAGGCCACGCTCCAGCAGGCTGACAAAGGTGAGCGCGGCAAACAGCACCATCGAACCCTGGGCGAAATTGAATACCCCGCTGGCCTTGTAGATCAGCACGAAGCCGATGGCCACCAACGAGTACATCACCCCGGCCAGCAAGCCGCCGAGCAGTACTTCCATGAAAAACGACATCAGACAGCCCCCTTACAGGTCCCCGCCCCGCACGGGCAAGCTGGCGGGAACAAGGTGAACACGAATCAGAAAACAGGTTTCAGTGACGCTGCTGGCCCAGATAAGCGGCAATCACCTCGGGCAGCGCACGCACCGCTGCGGGCTCGCCATCGCCGATCTTGCGGCCGTAGTCCAGCACCACCACGTGGTCGGACAGTTCCATCACCACGCCGATGTCGTGTTCGATCAGCACGATGGTGGTGCCGAACACCTGGTTGACCTCGCGGATGAACTGGCTCATTTCGCGTTTTTCTTCGCGGTTCATCCCGGCCATGGGTTCATCCAGCAACAGCAGGCGTGGCCGGGCTGCCAATGCCCGCCCAAGCTCCACCCGCTTTTGCAGGCCATAAGGCAGCTGGCCCACCGGGATGTGCCGCCAGGCTTGCAGGCGCAGAAAGGCAATCACCTCCTCGGCTACCGCACGCTGGGCTTCTTCATCGGCCACCGCACGGCCTACACGGAAGGCCAGCTCCAGCCAGCTGCTGCGGCTGGCCAGGTTGCGACCGGTGAGGATGTTGTCCAGCACGCTCATGCCCTTGAACAGCGCAATGTTCTGGAAGGTGCGGGCAATGCCTGCCACCGCAGCCTCGTGCGGCTGCATGGCGCGGCGGGCGCGACCGGCAAAGCGGATTTCCCCTTGCTGCGGCTGGTACACCCCGTTGATGACATTGAGCAAGGAGCTCTTGCCCGCGCCATTGGGGCCGATCAAGGCGCAGATTTCCCCTTCGGCCACGTCAAAGCCGATGTCGGTCACCGCCTTGACACCCTTGAAGCTCAGGGAGATGTGCGCCAGGCTCAGCAAGGGCGCTACGGTCTGGGACATAGTGTTGTTTCCATTTCTTGATTCAGGCTTGCAGGGGAGGCGTAGTGGAAGGCCGCCATTGCTGCGTGCTGCCTTCCGGTTCTGGCTGCAGCGCTCTTTGCTGCCATTCACCGCTATCCGGCCAGTTGCGCACCTCTACCCCCAGCACGGCAAAGAAGTGGCGGGTGTTTTCCGCCAGCGGCGCACCCAGCAGCAACGGGACACGCGTGCGGCTGAAACCCAGTACGTCGCGCAGCGGGCGAATCACGCTGTAATACCCGGCCCAGCGCCAGAAGCGCCCGGCATCCGGTTGCAGCACGCGGTCTACCAGTGCACGTTGCCAGCTGCCGGTAGGTGGCAGACGGCTGCGTGCCAGCTGTTCCAGCCGGCTGTAGGTTTCGCGCGTACCGGCCACCAGGGTGGGGCCCAGTTCGCGACGGTCGTTGTCGCGCGTGGCAAGGTTTTCCGGGAAATTCAGCCGGAAACCGGCTTGCAGCCACGGTGCCAGCAGGTAGCGCACCTGGGCGGAACTGGCAAAGGCACGCGAGGCCAGTGCGTCTTCATTGGCAGTCAGGCCTTCGGCCTGTAACAGCTGGCTGCCCGCCTGCAGCAAATGGCCATGCTGCAAGGCCTGCTGTTGCAGCTCGCCCCGGCCATCCACCCGCCAGAAGCGGAAGGCCACCGCGCTGTTACTGGCCAGCAAGGCGGGCGCAGGCAAGGCCGCGCCTGCTTGCTGCAACTGCGCAACCGACAGCCAGCCTGGGCCTACCCGCTGCTGCAAGCCACGCCCTTCGGTGTAGAGCAATAGCGCGGGGCTGGGCAAATCACGCGGCAGGCTGTGCAGGGCCTCGGCATCCTCCACCAGCAGCCAGCGCGGCTGTAAGTGCAGCAGGATGGCCTGCAAGTCACGCACCGGCTGTTGCGGGTCCAGCGCCACCGCCTCCCCGCCCAGCCACTGAGCCGCCAGGCTGAGCAACAGCACTTCGGGGCGCGGGTGACTGAGCAACACCAGGCTGTGCCCGGCCGCAAAGCCTTGCGCAGCCAGACCAGCCGCCAGTGCGGCCACTTGCTGCTGCAGCTCGGCCCAGCGCCATTGCTGCCAGATACCCAGCCGCTTGTGGCGCAAGGCAATGGCCTGCGGCTGTTGGTCGGCCTGCCATGCCAGCCAGGCTGGCAGGCTGGCGCTGCCGGGCAGCGGTGCTTCCTGATGTCGCTTCATCACCCTTGCTCCTGTCAGGCGGCTACGGCTTCGTGCTCTTTGGCGCGCGCTTCCAGCTCACGCACCAGCGGCAGCACTTTTTCGCCGAAGTAGGCCACTTCTTCCTGGAAGTGCAGGAAGCCGCCCAGCACCAGGTCCACTCCCACGGCCTTCAGGGCGACGATGCGCTCGGCAATCTGCTGCGGGGTGCCAATCAGGTTGGTCTTGAAGCCGTCGTTGTACTGCACCAGGTCTTCAAAGGTGGACTTGGCCCAGTTGCCCTCGCCTTCCGGGCTGGCCTGACCGGCCTGCTTCACCGCATCGCCAAAAGCGTTGACGGCTTCCGGGTCGGCCTTGTCGATGATTTCGGCCAGCACGGCGCGGGCTTCTTCTTCGGTATCGCGGGCAATGATGAAGGCGTTGACGCCAATCTTGACCTGATGGCCGTTGACTGCTGCCTTGGCGCGGATGTCGTCCACCTGCGCCTTGATGCCTTCCACGGTATTGCCGTTGGTGAAGTACCAGTCGGACACACGTGAAGCCATGTCACGCGCGGCACGCGAGCTGCCACCCTGGAAGATTTCCGGGTGCGGCTGTTGCAGCGGTTTCGGCTTCAGGGTGTAGTCGCTGAAGCGGTAGAAGTCGCCCTTGAAGCTGAAGTTGTCCTGGGTCCAGATGCCCTTGAGCACGCGGATGAATTCTTCCGAACGGCGATAGCGTTCGTCATGCTCCAGCCACGGTTCGCCAATGGCGGTGAATTCGCCCTGGAACCAGCCGGAAACGATATTGACTGCCACGCGGCCACCGGTGAGGTGGTCGATGGTGGCAATCTGCTTGGCCAGCACCGCCGGCGTCCACGGGCCGGGCAGAATGGCGGCAATCACACGCAGTTTTTCGGTGGCGGCCAGCAGCGCATGGCTGAAGGAAACCGACTCGTGCTGGTATTCCGCGCCATAACCGGCGGTAAAGCGGATTTGCGACAGCGCGTATTCAAAGCCGGCCTTCTCGGCGATTTGCGCCAGCTTGCGGTTGTAGTCGATGTCCCAGCTGGTGCGCTGTTCGATCTTGCTGACCACCAGGCCACCGCTGACATTGGGTACCCAGTAGGCAAACTTGATGGCGTTTTGTGCTTGGCTCATGTGATTTCTCCGTGTAGATGCAGGTAATGGTCAAGAGGGCAATGCAGTGTTGATTCAGGCCAGGGAAGATGTCGTGCTGGCGGACTGCGCGCTGGCAATCACCGGCTGGCGGTGGCTGATCAGCGGCAAGGCGCGCTCTACCGCCAGGCGGATGCGTGCCTGCAAGGCGCTATCGCTGACCTGGTAGTCGCTGAAGTCGGCCTCGGCGGCGTATACCCCAAGCGGCAGGGTTTGCGCCTGGAAGAAGCTGAACAGGGGGCGCAGCTGATGTTCGATCACCAGCGCATGGCGCTCGCTGCCACCGGTTGCAGCCAGCAGTACCGGCAGGTCGAACAGGGCTTCGTGATGCACGAAGTCAAAGAAGTGCTTGAACAGGCCGGTGTAGCTGGCGCGGTAAACCGGGCTGGCGACAATCAGCAAGTCGGCCTGCTCCACCGCCTGAATGGCTTCGCGCACGGATTCCGGCAAATCCGCCGGACGGGTGACGCCACCGTAGTGCGGGGCCAGATCGCCCAGTTCGATCACACGGGCTTCAACTGGCAGGTGGCCGGACAATTCGGCCAGCAAGGCCTGCACCAGCGCCAGGGTGCGCGAGGGGCGCTGCAGACTGCCGGATACGGCAACAACATTAAAAGAGTGGCTCATGCTTGCTCCATCATCAGGGTTCTCCTGATACATAGCAGTAAACGTGCCAGCTTTATTTTTCTTTAATATCAATAACTTGCACAAATTTAACCATAACCGGCAACTGCTGCTGCCGCACCAGCATGCTGACCGGCTGCTGCCTGGGCAGCACCGGCAAAACCATGCAAAACAAAGCAGGATTGCTGATATGCAAAAAACATCAATCTCAATCCTCTGCCGCTTGTTTCGAATACAAAAAAGCACACCCCACAGGGTGTGCTTTTCATGATGAAGACGGTTGTCGGACCGGTCTGGCTTCAGCTTATTTGCCGTCCCACACGATGTCCTTTACCACCAGCGGCTTGGGAATCAGCTTCAGCTTGAAGAAGGTGTCGGCAATGCGCTGCTGCTCTGCCACCACCTTGCCATCCAGCAGCTTGACGCCATAGCCGGAGCGCTTGGCTGCTACCTGCACAATGTCCTTGTCCAGGCCGATCTGGCTGGACAGCTCGGCAGACACCTCCGGGATATGGCTCTTGCCCCAGGCATCCAGCCGTTGCAGTTCTTCCAGCACCACCTTGATGACTTTGGGATTGCTGGCCACATAAGGCTTGCGTGCCAGGTAGAACTGGGTGTTGTTGACAATGCCCTTGCCGTCCGCCAGCTGACGGGCATTCAATTGCTTCTCGGCAGCTGCCAGGAAGGGGTCCCAGATCACCCAGGCATCCACGCTGCCCTGCTGGAAGGCGGCGCGGCCATCAGCCGGGTTGAGGAATACCGGGGTGATGTCTTCGTATTTCAGCCCGGCTTTTTCCAGCGCGCGCACCAACAGATAGTGCACATTGGAGCCCTTGTTCAGCGCCACGCGCTTGCCTTTGAGGTCTTTTACACTGCGGATGGGCGAATCCTTGCCCACCACGATGGCCTCGCCTTCCGGTGCGGCCGGTTCATTGGCCAGATACAACAGGTCGGCACCGGCTGCCTGGGCAAAGATGGGCGGGGTTTCACCGGTGGTGCCCAGGTCCACGCTACCCACGTTCAGTGCTTCCAGCAGTTGCGGGCCGCCGGGGAATTCCGCCCATTTCACCTTGACGCCCAGCGGGGCCAGGCGTTTTTCCAGCGTGCCCTGCGCTTTCAGCAGCACCAGCGTGCCGTATTTCTGATAACCGATATTCAGCGTGTCGCTGCCTGCAGCCAGCGCGGTGGCCGACAGCGAAGACAGCGCAAGGCCGGCAGCAGCCAGCAGGCCCAGTACACGACGACGGGTGGGGTTGAAGTGTTGCATCACGATTCCTTGTTGTTTGCAGTATGAGCTTCGGTTTTTGTCAGCCAATCTACAGGCCGAACAGGCGGGCGGCATTGCCGTACAGCACCTTGTCCAGCACATGGGGCCGCAGGCCCAGGCCGTGCAGGTCGTCTATCGACTGGCCGATGGGGCGGAAGGGATAGGACGAGCCAAACAGCAGCTGGTCGGCCATGAAGCCGTTGGCCGCCTCGATATACAGCTGGCTGCCGGGCAGGAACTGGTACATGTCCGGCACTACCAGCACGTTTTCGTGACGGAAGGCAATGCCGACAATCTCCGCCACCCGCGGCCAGTAGCCGTGGTAGCAAACAATGGGCAAATGCGGGAAATCCGCCGCCACCCGTGCCACACCGGCCGGGTCGTTAAAGCGCGGGTCCGGCGTGGTGGGGCCGGACATCAAAAACACCGGCACGCCCAGTGCGGCGCAGGCCTCATAAACGGGGTAGTACACCGCATCGTCCGGCTGGCGCGCCGGCACACCAAAACCCGGTTCGATATCAATACCGGCCAGGCCCAGTTGCCTGATGGCGCGCTCGGCCTCTGCCACCGCCGCCTGCTCGCCCTGCAAGGCCGGGTCCACCCCGGCAATGCCCAGCAGGCTGTCATGGCCATGGACGATCTGGTGAATGGTGTCATTAGGCAGATGCTGGCCCGGCGTATGCCGCCCCACCACCACCGCACGACTCAGCCCGGCGTTTTCCACTTCATCCAGAAAACCCTGCTGGGTAAGCGAGGAGACAAAGTGCTGGTCGTCACGCGAACCCACGCGGCGGTTGAGCCAGCGCGCGGCTTCGTAAGCCTGCGTGCCGGGCGAGGCACCAAAGAAGTCGTGCAGGAAGGCAGGCCTGCAACGCATGTCGATCACCCTCATGCCGCCTCCGTTTCGGCCACGGTTTTCTGCACCACGGTGCTGGCATCAAACGGCCCGCCGGTCTGCACGCGGTCGTCGCCATACACCCAGCGCTTGCCCGGCAACAGCGGGAACACCAGTTCGGCAAAGCGGTAGGCTTCTTCCAGATGCGGGTAGCCGGAGAGGACAAAGCTGTCCACGCCCAGGTCGGCATATTCCTTCAGCCGCGCGGCCACGGTTTGTGCATCGCCCACCAGCGCGGTACCGGCACCGCCACGTACCAGGCCGACACCGGCCCACAGATTGGGGCTGACTTCCAGCTGGTCACGCTTGCCACCGTGCAGCGCGGCCATGCGACGCTGGCCTTCGGAATCCATGGCGGCAAAACGCTGCTGCACCTTGGCAATCACTTCGTCATCCAGATGGCTGATCAGCGCATTGGCCGCCGCCCAGGCTTGCTCGGTGGTTTCGCGCACAATCACATGCAGGCGCACGCCAAAGCGCACGGTGCGGCCCAGCCTGGCGGCGCGGGCGCGCACATCGGCAATCTTCTCGGCCACGGCTGCCGGGGGTTCTCCCCAGGTGAGGTAGGCTTCCACATGTTCGGCCGCCAGGTCGTGCGCGGCATTGGACGAGCCGCCAAAGTACAAGGGAGGTGCCGGTTTCTGTACCGGCTCGAAGAAGTTCTGCGCGTTTTCCACCGTGTGGTATTTACCGGCGTAGCTGACGGTTTCCCCGGCGAGCAGACGTTTCCAGATATGCAGGAATTCGCTGGCTTCTTCGTAACGCTGGTCGTGATCGAGGAAAATGCCGTCGGCGGCCAGTTCGGCCGAATCGCCCCCCGCCACCACATTCAGCAGCAGACGGCCATTGCTGGCCTGGTCCAGCGTGGCGGCCATACGCGCGGCAGCGGTGGGCTTGGTCAGCGCGGTGCGCAGTGCCACCAACAGCTTCAGCCGACTGGTGACCGGCACCAGACTGGAGGCGGTGACCCACGGGTCCAGGCAGCCGCTGCCAGTGGGAATGAGGATGCCGTCGTAACCAAGATTGTCCGCCGCCACGGCAATTTGCCGCAGGTATTCATTGCTGACGGCGCGGCCGGAGCCGGACTGGCCCAGATAACGGGTATCGCCGGAGGTCGGCAGAAACCAGAAGATGTCGAGACTCATGCTGCTTCCTTTGCTGGCAGATTGCATGACGCCGCAGCGCACCGGACTGGCGGCTGTGGCATGAAGGTGATGGGCCGATTCTAGTCAGCGCCCTGCACTGCACGAACCAAGGAAAACAGCAAAGCTAATCAATTTAAGTCATAACCTGTCATGACAGCTTGCCCGGCGTTTGGGCTTATACTCGGCACAATCCAATCAAGCCCTGCCCGCTCATGACCACATTAGCCACGCCCCAGGCCCTGCATGCCCGCATCCGCGAAAGCCTGCGCAGCCAGATTCTCAGCGGCCATTACGGCCAGCACGACAAACTGCCATCGGAAAAGCAGCTGATGGAAAGCTTTGGCGTCAGCCGCATTACCGTGCGCCATGCGCTGGGCGCACTGGAACAGGAAGGCATGATCTTCCGCATTGCCGGCAAAGGCTGCTATGTAGCCAAGAGCAAACCCGCGCAGACCCTTACCCGGCTGCAAGGCTTTGCCGAGGCCATGCACAGCCAGGGCTACGCCGCCTGCAACCGGGTGCTGAGCCTGCAAACCCTGCCCGCCAGCGAAACCGTGGCGCTGGCCTTTGGCATGACCGTAGGTACACCCATGGTGGAACTGCGCCGCCTGCGCTATCTGGACAATCTGCCGGTGTCGCTGGACATCAGTTACTTCACCCAGGAACTGGGCTTGCGGCTGGCGCGCGAAGACCTGGCCAGCCGCGACGTGTTTCATATTCTGGAAAACGACTACGGCCTGCCGCTGGGCCATGCGGACCTCAGCATAGAAGCCACACTGGCCAGCGCAGAAGAAGCGCAGCTGCTGGACGTCAGCACAGGAGCACCTCTGCTGGCGCTGCAACGCATGACCCGTGGTGCCGATGGCGCCGGGCTGGAGCTGGACTTCATCCGTTACCGTGCCGACCGCTTTCGCTACCAGCTGCGGGTGGAGCGCAATTAAGCCAGCGTCCTGTGCAACAGCCCCCTGCTGCGCAGGCAGCAGCCAGCCAGCACCGTTGTGCTGATTTACAGCAAAAAGCCGCATTTTTCGAGGTAAAACCAGGCATTTTCGCAGGCACGCTTATTGCCATTCTTGTGGCATCCCCGGATATCCGGACTTACACAAGGAAACGCGATGACGACCTCCCTGAGCGACCAAGCTGCCGTTCGTGTCAACTCTCCCGAGCCTTTCGCCGCCCGCCCGCGCCCGACCACTCCGGCGCACATCATCCGCGACGATGCCGAAGCCATCGCCGTGGCGCGTCAGCTGGCCATCCGTTTTGCCCACGATGCCGCCCTGCGCGACCGCGAGGGCCTGCTGCCGCTGGCCGAAGTGGATGCCTACTCGCAAAGCGGCCTGTGGGGCATCAACGTGCCCAAGGCCTATGGCGGCGCAGGCGTGTCCTACGCCACGCTGGCCGAGGTGATCAAGATCATCGCCGAAGCCGACTCCAGCATCGCCCAGATCACCCAGAACCATCTGGCCATCAACCTGCATATCGCACTGGATGGCAGCGAGGCGCAAAAGCAGGAACTGTTTGGCCTGGTATTGCAGGGCTACCGCTTTGGCAATGCCTTCTCCGAACTCAACAGCAAGACCGTGGCCGCGTTTGAAACCCGCTACCAGCTTGACGGTGACACGGCGGTGGTAAATGGCGAGAAGTTCTACACCACCGGCGCACTGCTGGCCCATATCGTGCCCATCGTGGCGGTGGGTGAAGACGGCCTGGGCGCACTGGTATTTGCCGACCGTGACACCCCGGGGCTGAGCGTGATCAACAACTGGTCCAGCTTTGGCCAGCGCACCACCGCCTCCGGCGGCGTGAAGATTGAACAGGTACGCGTACCGGCCAGCCGCGTGCTGCCGATTGCCGCCTTCGACACCCCCACCGTAGCCGGGCCGGTATCGCAAATCATCCAGGCCGCCATCGACGGTGGCATTGCCCGCGCCGCGCTGGCGGACACCATCGAGTTCATCCGTTCGCAAAGCCGCCCATGGCTGGATAGCGGCAAGGACAAGGCCGCCGACGACCCGTTTACCGTCTCCGCCATAGGCCTGCTGGAAATCCGCCTGCATGCTGCCGAGGCGCTGCTGGAAAAGGCCGGCCGCCTGATCGACGCCGCCCTGGGCCAGCCGGATGAAAGCAGCGTGGCACTGGCCACCGTTGCCACCGCCGAAGCCAAGGTGCTGACCACCGAAATTGCCATCGAGGCCAGCAACAAGCTGTTCGAACTGGCCGGCACCCGCGCCACGCTGATTGCCCACAACCTGGACCGCCACTGGCGCAATGCCCGCGTGCACACCCTGCACGACCCGGTGCGCTGGAAATACTTCCACATCGGCAACTACTACCTGAACCACATTGCGCCGCCGCGCCATCCGTGGAACTAAGCCATCACCGGCAGTGCGGCAGTGCAGCACTGCCGGTATTCGCCCAATCGCCAAACAGGAAACAACCATGAGCCAACACACTCTGCCGGACGACCTGTCCACCGGCACCGACTACGAAACCCTGGCCCAGCGCTTTCGCCCCATCTTTGCCGAAATCGCCCAGACCGCCCTGCAACGCGAACGCGAACGCAAGCTGCCCTACGAGCCGATCAACTGGCTGAAACAGGCCGGTTTTGGCGCGGTGCGCGTGCCCAAGCGATATGGCGGGGCCGGTGCCTCACTGCCGCAGTTGTTCCAGCTGCTGGTGGAACTGGCCACCGCCGACTCCAATCTGCCGCAAGCGCTGCGCGGCCATTTCGCCTTTGTCGAAGACCGCCTGAATGCCCCGGCAAGCCCGGAACGCGCAGTCTGGTTCCAGCGCTTTGTTGCCGGTGAAATTGTCGGCAATGCCTGGACCGAAATCGGCGAAGTGGCCGTGGGTGAGGTCATTACCCGCGTCAGCCGCCAGGGCGACAAACTGCTGCTCAATGGCCGCAAGTTCTACAGTACCGGCAGTATTTTTGCCGACTGGATCGATGTTTACGCCCAGGTGGATGGCAGCAACCAGGACGTGATTGCCGCCATCCGCACCAATGACCCCGGCGTAACACAAAGCGACGACTGGGACGGCTTTGGCCAGCGCACCACCGGCAGCGGCACTTCCGTGTTTGAAAACGTGACGGTGGAACCGGAAAACCTGATCGACTTTGCCAGCCGCTTCAAATACCAGACCGCCTTCTACCAGCTGGTATTGCTGGCGGTGCTGGCCGGCATCGGCAAGGCGGTGGAGCGTGATGTGGCGCAGCAGGTGCGCGACAGAAAGCGCGTATTCAGCACCGGCAACGCCAGCAGCGTGAGTCAGGATGCGCAGATCCAGCAAGTGGTGGGTGAAATCTCCGCCCTGGCCTATGCCGCCGAAGCCACCGCCATTCGCGCCGCCCACCCGGCCCAGCGCGCTTACGAAGCCCGCTTTGGCAACGATGCCGCGCGCGAACGCCAGGCCAATATCGACGCCGAGCTGGAATCGGGCAAGGCACAGATCGTGGTATCCGAGCTGGTATTGCGTGCCGCCACCCAGCTGTTCAACGCGCTGGGCGCATCGTCAGCCCGCGCCGAACTGCTGCTGGACCGCCACTGGCGCAATGCCCGCACCGTAGCTTCGCACAATCCGCTGATCTACAAGGCGCGCATTGCCGGTGACTGGGCCATCAACGGCACCGAACCGCCTTATGTCTGGCAGATTGGCCGCGGCAAGGCCTGATGGTTTTACGAAGCAGAAAATGAAAAGGCCCGCGCTTGCGGGCCTTTTTTGATTGATGGCTTATGTGCAGCATGGAAAATCATCTACGGCAGAATATATTCATTCCGAAAATTGCATGATTATCAGCAGCGACACAGCAGACATGCGTCGCAGGCAGCACACATAAATCTGTCCAATGAAAACAGCATCACAATCATTCATGCAACATTGGAACAATAGGCATTGTTTTTCAAGAACAACGCTGACTGCGCCTTATTTTCAGGCAATATAAAATATATTCAGCGCTGGCATGCATATTGCAATCAAACAGGAATTCAATCCAACCACCGGAGTAGTCATCAATGAGAAGAAAATTCCTGCTATCTGTGCTGGCTATTGCCACCTCGCTGGCTGCCACACACTGCTTTGCCGAGACCGCCATTCCATCCCTCAGCGGAAAACGCATTGCGCTGAGCACGGTAGGTACCAGCATTTACTATGACAGCCGTGCATTTCAGGCTGAAATTGACGAGGTAAAACGGCTGGGTGGCATCCCCATCACACTGGATGCAGGTCGCAATGACAAGGCACTGGTTACACAACTGCAAACCGTCGTTGCCCAGAAACCGGATGCTGTCATTCAATTGCTGGGAACGTCCTCTGTCATTGAACCCTGGCTGAAAAAAATCAAGGATGCCGGCATCCCCTTGTTTACCGTGGAAGCCGAATCCCGCTACAGTATCAATGACGTCACTGCCAATAATTACGAAGTTGGCCTGCAGCTTGCCGAAAAGCTGGTAAAAGACCTGAAGGGCAAGGGAAATATTCTTGCATTCAATGGCTTTTATGGCGTAAAAAGTTGCGGACTTCGCTACGATGCTTTGAAAAAAGTATTGGAAAAATATCCGGATATCAAAATCATCCAGCCGGAATTGCGTGATGTGATTCCCAATACGGTGCAGGATGCCTATTCGCAAGTCACTGCACTGCTGAACAAATATCCCAAGGGAAGCGTACAGGCGATATGGGCCGCCTGGGATGTGCCACAACTAGGCGCGACCAAGGCATTGATTGATGCCAAGCGCAAGGAAATCCTGACTTACGGTGTGGATGGCTCGCCGGAAATCATCAACCTGCTCAGCCAGGGTGATGCGCCAATTGGTGCGGTCATTGCACAACAACCGGCGCTGGCTGGCCGTATCGCGGTACAGAATGTTGCCCGTTATCTGGCGGGGCAGAAAAACCTGCCCAAAACCAGCCCGGTACCCACGCTGCTGGCCACCAGCGCCAATGTCGCAGAAATCAAACGCATTCGCGGCGACAAATAAAGTAGCAAACGGAAAGTTTCATTCCGCCCCATCCCCATGCCAGCATGGGGATTTTTCATGCCCGGCCGGACCAGCCAGCAACATCATCACCAACAAAAAAAGGGCGTCTGCATGACGCCCTTCATCCCTGACCACTAGCCAGTCAGACCGGACTACCGCGCCGGGCTCCAAAACTGATGATCAGCACCAGCAGGATAAACCCACCGGTCGCTACCTGCTGCCAAAAGAAACTCCAGCCAATCAGCAACAGGCCGTTTGCCACAATATTCAGGAACAGCACACCAGCCAGGGTTCCCAGCACATTGGCCCGCCCGGATCGATTCAAGGTGGTGCCGATAAACGTTGCACCAATTGCATTCATCAAAAAGGCATTTCCGGACAATGGCACATAGGAGCTGACCGTGGTGGTGAGCAGGATACCGGCAACCGCCGCCAGAAAGGCGGCCACCACAAATACCGAGCCGGTAATCCAGCGTGCGGACAAGCCGGTATACCGCACCACGGCCGGCTGCAGACCGGTAGCAGTCAGCAAGCGGCCATAAGATGTTTTCCCCAGCACAACAGCCGCCACAGCAGCCAGCAGCAAGGCAAGAATGATCGGCAGCGGAATGCCCAGCAGGCTGGTACCAACCGTGTTGAGCTGTGCCGCATGATCGATGTAAATGGGCTGACCGCCGTTGGATAGCAATTGCTGGGTACTGGTGCCGATAAACAAGGTACCCAGTGTTGCCAGGAAGGGCGTGATTCTCAGGTAGCCGGTCAATACCGCATTGAAAGCACCCGCCAGCAAACCGGCCAGCAAAGCCAGCACAATGGCCGCAGCCGGTGAATAGCCATGATTGAGTGCCAGCACCAGGGCCAGGCCGGAAAAATCCAGCGCCGTCCCCACCGACAAATCAATCCCCCCGGTAGCCACCACAAAGGTCATGCTGACCGCTGTAATGGCAAGAATGGAAAAATTGTTCAGTAGCAGGCTCTTCCAGTTTGGCAGCGTCAGGAATGCCGGTGCCTGCATGGCAAAGAAAACCACCAGCACGATGATGAGGGCGGGTACCAGCAAGCGTACCCACGCCCCCTCCTTCAGAAGCGCCCGATTGTAGATGTGTGCAAGCGGCATGTCAGACCTCGCGGGAACGCAGGAAAGTGGAGGCAGCAACAATGGCCAGAATCAATGCGCCCTGCACCCCATTCACCCAGAAATTGGAAATGTTCAATAACTGGAATCCGTTGATCAATGAACCGATAAACAGACCCGACAACAGCGTGCCACCGATTGTTGGTACAAAGCGTCTTGAAAACACTACGCCAAGCAAGGCAATGGCAATCACTGGCAGCAAAAATTCCTGCGAGCCGGTACTGCTGCCACTGAAAAAGACCGATGCACAAATTCCGGACAGCCCACCGCACACACCACTGATGACATAACTCAGAAACACATAGCGGCTGCTGGGCAGGCCGATGGCCCGGGCAGCTTCCCGGTGCTCGCCGATGGCATAGAGTCGCAAGCCGAACGGGGTGTACTGGATCAGCAGCAGCAATACCGCGGCGCTCAGCAGCAACAGGTAGCCCAGCAGCGGAATGCCAAAGCGGTCACTGCCGGAGAGCAGGTCGATCAGCGGGCTGCTGGCAGGCAGGACGGTATTCTGGGTTAATACCAATTCCAGCCCGGCCAGCAGATTCATGACCGCCAGCGTCGCCAGCAAGGGCGGCAGGCGAAACAGCACAATGGTCAGACCGTTCAGGCTGCCGGCCAGCGCTCCTGCGCCAACCGCACTCACAACAGCAATCGCATCACCGCTGCCGTGATTGATCAGGGTGGAATAAATTGCGGAAGTAAAGCCCAGGGTGGCAGCTACCGACAAATCTATGCCGCCGTGAATGACATTCCCGCCACCGGCGATAACAACCACCGTCAAACCAAAAGCGAGAATACCCAAAATCGATGTCTGGGCAAAAATATTGGCAATATTGGTAAGGCTGAGAAAATGAGGGGCAAAGACGGAGAAACCAAACAAAACCAGGGTAAAGACGATATACGCGCCGCCCTGAACCAGATGCAGGGCAAGCGGTTTGCTAATTGAGCTGGACACTGACATTCTCCAGAGCAGGTTGTTGTGCAGTTTGGGCAATGGATTCCGACGCAGTAGCCAGCACCGCACCGGTTGCAACAGCCAGTATTTCGTCCACATTGGTGTGGGCGGCGGGTACATTGCGTATGATTTCACCGCGATAAAATACCCCGATGGAATCGCTCAGCCTGGTCAGTTCAAGCAAATCCGAACTCAACAGTATGACTGCGGCGCCCTTGCTGACCAGTTCGCCAATCAGGCGGTAGATTTCCACCTTGGCCCCCACATCCACACCCACTGCCGGTTCATCAAAGATATAAACGCGGGCATCGCGCTGTAGCCACTTGGCAATGGCAACCTTCTGCTGATTACCACCGCTAAGCTGGGACAGATAAGCATCCTTGCTGCTGGTTTTGATTTGCAGTGCCGCTATCAACTGCTCTGCCGCCGCAGCTTCTTTTTTTCCGGACAGGAAACCCAGGCGAGAAAACTGCTGCAGGCTGGCCAGGGCAATGTTTTCCGACACGGTCAGACTGGTGGCTATGCCATGTCTGCGCCGGTCTTCCGGAACCAGACCGATGCCCGCCTTGACCGCATCTGACGGAGAGCTGATCCGTAATGGCTGGCCAGCAAGCCGTATCGTACCGGTGTCCGGTTTTTTCAAACCGAACAGGCTTTCTACCAATGCTTTCACGCCAGACCCAACCAGCCCGGTCAGTCCCAGGATTTCGCCTTGCCTTACCGTAAAGGAAATATTCTGGTACTGCCCGCGCAAGCCAAGCTGCTCCACCGACAACAGGACATCTCCCGTTTGCACCAGGGCCTTCGGATACATTTCCGTAACATCACGGTTAATCATCAAACGCGCTATCTCGGCACTGGACACATCAACCGGCTTGACGGTGGCAACGTTTTTACCATTACGTAAAATGGTGACTTCATCGCAAAGGGTTTCTATTTCCTGCAGGTAATGGGAAATATAAATAACGGCAATCCCCTGCTGTTTCAAGCGCAGGATGATTTTTTGCAACTGGTCCACTTCACGTTTTATCAGTGCCGCAGTCGGCTCATCAAATACAATCAGCCGCGGACTGGATAACAATGCCCGGGTGATTTGTACAATCTGTTGTTCCGCCGTAGTTAATTCACCAATCAATGCCTGGCCGGACAAGGTAATATCAAAGTACTCCGCCAGGTAACGCTCGGCCTCTCTTGCCATTTTTCGGCGATTCAACAAGCCGAACCAGGTTTTTTCCTTACCCAGAAACAATGCCTCGCCCACAGTGAGCGTGGCAGGCAGCAGCCTGTCCTGATGAATGAAATGAATACCCAGCGCTTCAACGGTGGCAGGTTCCAGGCGTGACACTGGCTGGCCATTCAACAGGATTGACCCGCCATCCGCATGGTATAGACCAGCCAGAATCTTGATCAGTGTTGATTTGCCTGCTCCATTCTCGCCAACCAGGCCATGCACTGTTGCCGGCTTTACCTTTAGTGTTGCGCCGTCCAGTGCTTTGGTGACGCCAAAGTGCTTGCTGATATCCCTTAGTTCCAGCACTGTATTTTCCGTCTGGCTCATGTGCTTTCTCTTTCTGCCAAGGGTGAGTAAACACGGTAAGGATCAGGCGGCTGCATCAGTCGCCACGCAAGCGGTTTACCTCAGCCACGTTGCCATGGTTTGCCAGCAAGGTGGGTACATAGCTTTCCTTGGGTAATTTCTGGCCTGCCAGATATCTGGCGACATTGCGGATGGCTGTCCTGCCTATTTCGGCAGGTTGCTGTGCCACATCACCGCCTACCGGCGCTTTGGGGTCGTTCAGCAAGGCCAGCACTTCCGGCGAGCCATCCACGCCATAGGTTTTTATTTCGCTACGTCCCGCCGCAATCAATGCTTTTGTTGCACCCAATTGAGGAACATCCCATGCCGACCAGATGGCAGCAATACTGCCCTTCGGGTATTTGTTCAACAGCGCGGTAACTTGCGTATAAGCATCCTGAACGGTATTGGGAATCACATCACGCAGCTCTGGCTGGATAATTTTCAATTCGGGATGGTTTTTTAGCGCGGCTTTCAGCTCGTCATAGCGGATGGCGCATACAGGAACACCATAAAAACCGTTGAATACCAGGATATTGCCCTTCCCGCCGGTATCCTTGATCAGTTGCTCTGCCAGGTTTTTACCGATTTCATGATTGTCCGAGGTGGTATTGTTGATGCTGTGCGCAGAAGGAACATCAATGGTAAATAGTGGAATGCCCGCCTGTTTTATTTTTTTCAGGTAAGGATCGATCACACTGAGAGTGCCTAAGGTTTGCACCACCGCATCAGGCTTTTGTGCAATCACGGTCTGTAACTGGGAAACCAGATTCTTGTCATTGCGCCCGGCATCCAGGGTAATGGGCGTGCCACCCAGGCGTTTGACTTCTGCCACCTGGGCCTGGAAGGCCTTCAAATCAAAATAATGGTCGGTTCCGGTCACGCTGATGGCAATACGCTTGCCCTTCAGCGACGGAACCACGGCATCGTCGGCATGTGCAGTCCAGGCAACGGCCATTGTCAGTGCGGCAGCAATCAGCTTGCCAAACGGTTTCTTCAGCATGTTGTTCTCATTTCAAATGATTGGCAGGACAACCGGACACCCGCGGTGGCAAGCAGATGAACGGCATCATGCGGCAGCCTGCAACCACCAGACTGGTGCGGGCTGCCAACGGGATGGTGGAATCAGGCCGGCTGCAAATCCGCCGCTGCAGCCTGCGCGTGCTGTTGCTTCCAGGCTTCGATGTCGCGGTATTGCGCGGCCGGGTGGTTGGCGGGCAATAGCGGGCCGGCGCCAAACAGCTTTTCGCGCAGGGTGCCAGGGCGGTATTCCGTCTGGTACACGCCACGGCACTGCAATTCCGGCACCAGATACTCCACCACGTCCTCGAAGGTTTCATGGGCGACGGCATAGGCCAGATTGAATCCATCGGTGTCGGTGGCTTCCACCCAGTCCTGCAGGATGTCAGCCACGGTGGCGGCCGAGCCGACAAACACCGGCCCCAGCCCGCCAATGCCGCCAAAGCGCGCCAGCTCGTCGATGGTCCAGGCCTTGCTGCCATTGGACAGATGCTCCACCTCCGAGATGATGGCGTTGGTGTCGACATGGCGCACCAGCTCGGTGGGGGCGTACTGGCCGAAGTCGATGCCGGTCCAGCCGGACATGAACACCAGCGAGCCATCGTAGGAGGCATAGCGCTGGTATTCGGCAAACTTGGCCTGGGCCTTGGCGTCGGTTTCGTCCACGATCACCGTTACCAGGTTGAATATCTTGATCTGCTGCGGGTCGCGCCCGGCAGCGGCAGCCTGGCTGCGTACATCGTCCACATAGCGGCGCAGGATGTCCTTGGTGGGCGCGGCCACGAACACGCACTCGGCATGCTGGGCGGCAAAGGCCTTGCCACGGCCGGATGCGCCAGCCTGGAACAGCACCGGTGTGCGTTGCGGCGAGGGTTCGCTCAGGTGATAACCCGGCACCTCGAAGTATTTGCCCTTGTGACCGATTTCATGCACTTTTTCCGGGTGGGCGAAAATGCCGCGTTCGCGGTCGCGCACTACCGCCCCCTCTTCCCAGCTGCCTTCCAGCAGCTTGTAGATGACTTCGATATATTCGTCCGCCACGTCGTAACGGTTGTCGTGCTGGCGCAAGCCGCCCTGGCTGATGTTCTTGGCACCGCTTTCCAGATAGGAAGTGACAATATTCCAGCCCACCCGGCCCTTGGTGTGGTGGTCCAGCGTGCTAAGACGCCGGGCAAAGGGGTATGGGTGTTCGAAAGAGGTGGATGCGGTGACGCCAATGCCCAGATGCTTGGTGGCCAGCGCAATGGGCGCGGCCAGTTGCAGCGGGTCGTTGACCGGCAACTGGGCCCCTTCGCGGATGGCGTGGTAGTTGCTGCCCTGATACACGTCGTAGTAGCCAATCACATCGGCGATGAACACGGCATCAAAAAAACCGCGCTCCAGAATGCGCCCCAGGTCGGTCCAGTATTCCAGGTCCTTGTATTGCCAGGAACGGTCACGCGGATGGGTCCACAGGCCGGGCGACTGGTGGGCCACGCAGTTCATTTCAAAAGCGTTGAAGCGGATGGTCTTGCTCATTGCAGTTCCTGTCGGGGTTGAATGATTACCCGAAGGACAGTGCAATTTTCATACCGGCAAACGGAAATATTCATCATCATTTCCGCTAAGCTATCCACTTTTTATCATGATTTTATTTTTATAATTATCTGTTTATTTTCAATTGCTTAACAAACAATATCAAAGTAACTTGCCGATGCTTGTTGATGATTTACTTTAACTGACCCAGCCACGGAAACAAGCAGCTGCTGCCCTGCCAGCACGTTGGCAGCAGCGCATGCGGCATTGGCAGCAGACATAAGAAAACGGCCCGCAAGCGAGCCGTTTTATCAATTTTGAAAAAGCACACCCCCAGCACACATCACTCCTGCTGCAGCTCCTCCTCGATGCCACGCAGGCGTGCCGGAGCCAGCAGCTTGAGCGCCACAAACCACGCCAGGCCAAGGCCGACCAGTACCAGGAACACATAAGGCAGCCAGGCATACACGCCGGTCGGCAGCGGATAGACACTGCCCACCAGCGGAATGGCCAGCAACAGCACCGACACCAGGCTGATCAGCACATGCTGCGGCTTGAGCTTGCCCTGACGGCGCAGATACAAGGGCGCGCCCACCGCCACCAGCACGTAGGCCAGCAGATAGCCATAAGTGGCCACCGAGCTGAGATAGCCGTAGGAATCCAGCAAGGCCGTGCCATTGGCGGTAAAGATCAGCCCCACGATCAGCGCCAGCACCACCAGCAAGGTCACGGCGATATGCGGCGTGGCATTGCTGGCATGCGCCTTGCCGGTGGCCTCGTGCAGCAGGCCCTGCCGGGCAAAGGTGTAGACAATGCGGGCGGCAGCATTGATGGAGGAGAAAAACGCGGCGAAGAAGCTGAGCGCTACCCCGGCATCAATGATCAGACCAAAGCCACCCAGACCCAGGCGATGCGCCAGGATGGACAGCGGGCCGTCAGCCTGATCCAGTCCCGGATGCTGGCCATGGAAAGCCGCCACCAGCGCATAGGACGCCAGAATGAACAGCAAGGCCGGGCCAACAATGCTGATGATGACTGCACGCGGAATGGCCTTCAGCGGCGATTGCGCCTCGGCACCCAGCACGGTGGCGCTTTCAAAACCGGTAAAGCTGAAGAAGGCCAGTACCATGCCCAGGCGCAATTGCTCGGGTTTTACCCCTTCCAGCGCGATCTGGGACTGGTCGACATGGCTGCTGCCATTGAGCAGATAGGCAATCAGCACCACGGCAATCAGCAGGATGGTGAGCAGCTCCACCAGCAGGGTAAAGCGGGTGGACAGCCGGATGTCACGGTAGGCAATCGCCCAGGCTGCCAGCGCCACCACCACGGTCAGCAACAGGCTGACGGCCAGTGGCGGATGGGCGGCAACCAGGCCCAGCTCGCGCGCCAGCACCAGGAAGGTATTCACCGTACCTTGCAGGATGCCGGCGGCCCCGACCGCATAGGCAATCAGCAAGGACCAGCCGCAGATTACCCCCCAGATGGGGCCAATGCCCTGCGAGGCATAGGCATACAGCGCACCGGGCGATGCCGCGCTGCGGGCAAACAGGGTAATGCTCCAGGCGGAGAACAGCAGCGCCACGGTGGCAAAGGCATAGGCCAGCCAGGTGCCGTTACCGGCGGTGGCAAATACGGCCGGCACCAGAATGCCTACCCCGCCGGACACGCCGACCAGTCCGATGGACTGCGCCACCAGCTCGGGCAGGCGCAGGTAATTGCGCCGCAGCGTGCCGGTCTGGCTTTCTGTCTGGGCGGCCGGGCTGTCCAGCACCGCCTCGCCTTGGGTGGAGTGAATCATGAAACACCTCTTGATGGTTGTTGTAGGCTGACAAGTCACCGGCACCGTCACCCTGCCCCGGCGCAAAAGCGCCATGCGGCAAGGGGGCGGTACGGTCAACAGCCGGTATGTCGGATGGGCATGGCAGCTCCGGCGGCCCGCAGCAGGCGGGCCGCATGCGCGGTGATCAGTTCCAGGAATGCCGCGCCGGCTTGATGCCGTTCAGCGTGTAATTGCCGATGGCGTGGTACTTCCAGCGCACCGGGTCGTGCAGGGTGTGCACGCGGGCATTGCGCCAGTGGCGGTCATAATTGAAGCGGCCCTGCGTGGCCTTGCTGCCGCCCAGCTCGAACAGCTTGCTGGCTGCCAGCAGCGAAATTTCCGTGGTGGCAATCTTGGCCAGCCCCACCGCAATGGCTGCCTCGGCCACCGTGTCTTCGGTCGGCTCGGCCTTGGCAATGTCGATAAAGCGGCCCGCCCGCTCCAGCAGCGCCTCTGCTGCCACCAGCCGGTATTGCAGATCACCAATGGTGACAATGGTCAGCGGGTCGTCCGCCGCCCGCTCTACCCCGCTATCTATCCACGGGCGCGCCTGCTGGCGGACAAAATCCACGGTATCGGCCAGCGCGGCGCGGGCAATGCCCAGGTCGATGGCGGCGGTGGTGATCTGGGCGAATGGCCCGGCAAAGGTGGGCCGGTCGTAGGAACGGTGGGTGTAGAAAATCTGGAAAGGCTTCAGGCGCACCTGCTCGGCAATCACCGTGCCACTGGCCGTGGTGCGCTGGCCAAAACCGCTCCAGTCATCCACCACGGTCAGGCCCGGCGTGCCTTGCTCGACAAAGGCCAGCAAGGCCTTGCCTTCTTCATCCACCGCCAGTACCGGCACCCAGTGCGCGTACAGTGCGCCGGTGGCGTAGAACTTGCGGCCATTTAGCACATACTCGTCGCCATCGCGGCGGATGGTGGTCTGGATGTCCAGCACCGTCTTGCCACCGGCTTCGGAAAAGGCATTGCCATAGCGCTGGCCACGCAGCACCAGGTCAAAGAAGTAACGCTGCTGCTCCGGGCTGCCTTCCAGCCGGATGTCCTCCACCAGGCAATAATGATTTTGCGGAATCTGTCCCAGTGACGGGTCTGCCGCCGAAATGATGGCAATCACCTCGGCCAGCGTGACGGCAGACACCTCGGCACCGCCAAAGGCGCGCGGCACGGTAATGCCCCACAGGCCGCTGCGCGAGAACAATTCCACCTCGTCAAACGGCAGCTTGCGTTGCTGGTCGCGCAGCGCGGCCTGCTCGGCCAGTTGCGGAGCCAGTGCGCGTGCCACTTGCAGGGCTTCGGCATCGTTACGGATCACCGGTACGACATCCGGTGTGGTAACAGGAGTGGGGATATCCAGTACGGCGCTGCTCATGGTGCTTTCCTTGTGGGCCGCCAGTCAGTGACCGGCAGCAAGATGGCGAAGTGATCCACCATCTCATTGCAAACAGCATGCCAGCCATTTATCTGTTTAATTTCAACAGCTTGAAAAAATTACACCCACAAGAATGATGAGCCGGCAGCAGCAATCTTGCTGCACGACTGCTGCCATTCCAGCAGGCACAAACCCCCGGCACAAACAAACACACCCGCCATGGCGGGTGTGGATAGCAGAACGGCAAGGCTGGATCAGGCCGGCTCTCCGACTGGTGCAGCGCTTGTCAGCGCTGCCATTTCGGTTCGTTCGCGATAGGCAATCAGGTCGGCAATGGTGATGATGGGCAGGCCATGCTGGCGGGCAAAGCGCAGTAGCTCGGGGCGGCGCGCCATGCTGCCATCGTCATTGACGATTTCACACAGCACTCCGGCCGGGGCCAGCCCGGCCAGCCGCGACAGATCCAGCGCTGCCTCGGTGTGCCCGGGGCGCGCCAGCACCCCGCCCGGCGCATAGCGCAGCGGGAAGATATGCCCGGGCCGGGCAAAGTCGCCAGCCGGAATACGGCTGTCCGCCAATGCCCGCAGCGTGGCGGCGCGGTCGGCTGCGCTGATGCCGGTACTGGTGCCGTGCAGGTAGTCCACGGTCACGGTGAATGCGGTGCGCTGCGATTCATTATTGCTGCTTACCATCAGCGGCAGTTGCAGCTGGTCCAGCCGCTCGCCGGTCAGTGCCACGCACACCACGCCGCTACTGTAGCGCACCAGGAAGGCCATCTGCGCGGCGGTGATTTTCTCGGCTGCGATGATCAGGTCGCCTTCGTTTTCACGGTCGGTATCGTCCACCACCACGGCAAAACCACCGGCAGCAATGGCGGCAATGGCTTGTTCCACACTGTCAAAATCGTCTTCAACTGCTTGCAGGTTCTGGGTCATCTTGGTTCTCATGAATAAAACGAGGGGGTCGGGTACTGGCCATTCAGTGCCCAGTCACCCAGCTCTTGCAGCTTGTAATCCAGCGGGTCGTGCAGGCTGTGCACGCGCAAATTGCGCCAGAAGCGGTCCAGCCGCAGGGCGGCGCTGGTGGCGCGTGCGCCGGTCACGTCGAAAATGCGGCTGGTCAGGTCCAGTCCGCTGCGGCTGGCATGCACCTTGGCGGCGGCAATCTGCAGGGCCAGCTGGCCGCGGCCTGCCTCATCCAGCGCATCGCCCTGCTGCCAGGCCTCATCCAGCTGGTGGCTCGCGTGGTTGGCCAGCACACGCGCACCTTCCAGTGCAGCCTGGAATTCACCGTAATGCAGCAGGGTGTAAGGGTCCTTGCTGGCCGTAGTCGCCAGCGAGGCGGGCCACAGGCGGCGTTGCTCCAGCGTGTAGCGCCGGGCTTCGGCCACCGCCCCTTCGGCAATGCCCAGATAGATATTGGTGAGAATCAGCTGCGCAATCAGCGGGCGTAGGCAGGCGCGTGGTGTGGATAGCGGGCCGGGTTGCAGCAGCAATTCATCCGCCCTCACCCGCACCTGCTCGAAACGGGCAGAGCCGCTATCGGTCTGGCGCTGGCCGATATTGTCCCAGTCCTGATGAATGTGCACGCCTTCCCGAGCGGTGGGGATGACGGCAATCAGCAAACCACCCTGCCCGGCGCGCAAGGCCGAAGCCAGCAGCATGTCCGAATCGGTGGCGCCGGAGCAGAAGCTCTTGTCACCATGAAAGCGATAACCGTCGCCATCCGGCGTGGCCAGCGTGCGGGTATCCAGCGGATTGAGCGCATTGCCCCAGAACCAGCGTTCACGCACGGTCTGCTCGAACCAGGGCTGCCATTGGTCGGGCCGCCCGAACAGCTGGGCAGTGGCCAACAGCAAGTGCTGGAAGGCAAACACATGGGCAACCGAGCTATCCACCCGTGCCAGTTCACGCACAATCTGCAAGGTAGTGCTCCAGCTTTCGCCCAGGCCGCCAAATTCGCGCGGAATGATCAGGCCAAGCAGGCCGCTGTCGCGCAATGCATCGCGTTCGGTCTTTGGGGTGCCACCTTGCTGGTCACGCGCAATGGCTGTGCGGGCAAAACGGCTGGCCAGTTCGCGGGCAATGGCCAGCGGGCTGTCGGGCGCAATGGATGAATCAGCCATGCTGCCTCCCGCTCTGACGATACGGCTGGTGGCCAAATGAAACATTTTTGCTGCTGAATAAATGAATAAGCATGAAATTACCTGCGGCGGAAATTAAACCGGGTGCGGTTTTGCCAGATAAGCATTAGCAGATTGCATGCCAGGCAATTCAGCCTCATTCATGCTGAATCCGGCCAGTTATTGCTGCTACAGCAGCAATTCATTCATCAGCGCTGCTGCGTGCACAGCAGCCAATAAACACGGTGCTGCACCAGCAGCAATATTCAAAAAACGGATATTGCTTGCCATCTACAGCTAATTCAAATTCTGCATATATTCCTGATAAATCCTTGGTTTACAGCAGCTGATTGGCACGGTTAAAACTGTCGCCAATGTGCCAGACAGCACACAGTTTAAAAGGATGAACGCTTGAACCTGCCCCACCACCTGCTGGCACCCTCGCCCACTGCCAGCACTCCAGCCTCGGCCCTGCTGCTGGCGCAGCAGCTGGCTGGCCAGTTTGCGGCTACTGCAGCAGAGCGCGACCACGCCGGCGGCACGCCCAAGGCGGAGCGCGACGCCATTCGCGCCAGCGGGCTGCTGGGCCTGTCCATTGCCAGCGAGCTGGGTGGCCTGGGTGCCAACTGGCAGCAAACCCTGCTGGTGGTGCGCGAATTTGCCAAGGCCGACAGTTCGGTAGCCCATGTGTTTGCCTTTCATCACCTGATGCTGGCCACGGTGGAGCTGTTCGGCCAGCCGGAACAATGGCAACCCTGGCATGAAATCACCACCCGGCAAAACTGGTTCTGGGGCAATGCGCTCAACCCGCTGGATGAGCGCACCATCAGCCGCCGCTTTGACGGCTGGTACGAGTTTTCCGGGCAGAAAAGCTTTTGCTCCGGCGCGCTGGATTCGCAAATGCTGGTCGTTTCCGCCCGTCAGCAGCACAGCGGGCAATTGGTGGTGGCCGCCATTCCCACCGGTCGCAGCGGCATCAGCGTGCAGCAGGACTGGAACAATATCGGCCAGCGCCAGACCGACAGCGGCAGCGTGAATTTCGAGAAAGTACGCATTGAAAACAATGAAGTGCTGGACAATCCCGGCCCGCTCACCACGCCACGCTCCTGCCTGCGGCCACTGCTGGCGCAGCTGATCCTCACCAATATCTATCTGGGCATTGCCGAAGGCGCATTCGAGGAAGCCCGGCACTACACCTTGCACGAGGCGCGCCCCTGGCGGGCGGCACAGGTGGACCACACCCACGAAGACCCCTACATCCTTGGCCATTACGGCGAGTTCTGGGTGGGGCTGGAGAGCGTGCGCGCCCTCACCGACCGTGCCGGCAACAGCATGGTGGCCGCACTGGCACGGGGTGAGGCACTGACACAGGACGAGCGTGGCGAAGTGGCCATGCACATTGCCGCGGCCAAGGTGGCCGCCACCCGGATGGGCCTGAACCTGGCCTGTCAAATGTTCGAGGTCACCGGCGCGCGCGCCACCCATGCCGGACTGCGTCTGGACCGGCACTGGCGTAACTTGCGCACCCACACCTTGCACGATCCGGTTGATTACAAATTAAAGGAGTTAGGGGAATGGGCTTTGATTCGCAACTATCCGACACCGACGTTTTATTCCTGAAACCCGCATCGGCCCGCAGGGCCGAGCCAGCACAAGGCCCGGCCATGCCCCTGATCACCCTGCCTAATCGGCAAAGCCTTACCACCTCCATCCGCGCCACGGCACAGGTATTCGAGGACCCGCAATCCACCGCCCTGCTTTCCCGGATACAGCTGATTGCCCCCAGCGACGCCAATGTGCTGATCATCGGCGAAACCGGCACCGGCAAGGAGCTGATTGCCCGTCATGTGCACGCGCTGAGCCAACGGGCCGACCAACCCTTTGTGGCCGTCAATTGCGGCGCGTTTTCCGAATCACTGGTGGAAAGCGAACTGTTCGGACATGAAAAAGGCGCATTTACCGGTGCCTTTGCCGCCAAACCGGGATGGTTCGAAGCGGCCAATGGCGGCACGGTGTTTCTGGATGAAATCGGTGACTTGCCGCTGAACATACAGGTGAAGCTGCTGCGCATCCTGCAGGAGCGCGAGGTGGTGCGGCTGGGTTCGCGCAAGCCCATTCCCATCAATGTCCGGGTGATTGCCGCCACCAATGTGCGGCTGGAAGAAGCGGTGGCTGCCGGCCACTTCCGCGAGGACCTGTTCTACCGCCTGCGGGTGGCCCATCTGGCCCTGCCCGCCCTGCGCGACCGCCCCGGCGACATCCTGCCGCTGGCCCGGCATTTTGTGGATGAATACCGCCAGCGCCTGGGCTATGGCGATGTCGCCCTGCATGCCGATGCCGAGCGCAAGCTGCTGCAACACCCGTGGCCGGGCAATATCCGCGAACTGGAAAACGTCATCCACCATGCCTTGCTGATCTGCAAACAGAATGTAGTGCGCGGCGAAGACTTGCAGCTGTCCTCGCTCCAGCTAAATCGCCGCAACGAACGCCACAGCACACCGTCAAACCCGGCCCTCAGCAGCCATGACGCGGATGAAGGACACCAGCAGTTGCAGCAGGCCTTGCAGGCCCTGTTTGAAACCAATGGCAGCCATCTGTACGAAGACATCGAAAGCACCATCATCCGCGCGGCGTATAACTATTGCCACCGCAACCAGGTGCAGGCCGCCCGTTTGCTGGGCATCAGCCGCAACATCATCCGTGCGCGGCTGATCCGCCTGGGGGAAATCAGCGCGTTGCGCTAGAAACAATCGGTCCGGGCAAAACTCAAGCCCAGGCCGCGCCGCCATGCAGGTGCAGCACTTCGCCGTTCATGCTGCGGTTGTGCATCAGGAACAGCGCCGCTTCGGCAAATTCGGCTGCCTGCCCCAGCCGCCCCAGCGGCAAGCCGGCCGCCAGTGCCTGCAGCCGTGCTGCATCATCACCCAGCGCGGCGGCAAGCAAGGGGGTTTCCATGGGGCCGGGGCTGATGACATTGATGCGGCGCGGCGCCAGCTCGCGCACCAGACTGTGTGCCAGGGTTTCCACCGCCGCAGCCGCCACCGCCGCCATGGACTTGCCCGGCTGCGGACGCTGTACCACCATGCCGGAAGTCAGGGTGATGGACCCCAGCTCTGCCATGCGCGGCAAGGCAGCACGCAGACAATGCACACTGCCCCAGAAACGGCTGTCCAGATTGCGCTGCAAATCTGCAAGATCCGACTCCACCAGCCGCCCCGGGCTCAGTACGGCGGCAGTCACCAACAGGTGGTCCAGCTGCGGTATGCGGGCAAAGAATGCCTGGATGGATGTTGCATCCAGCATATCCACCGGCCAGCCGGTGGCTGACTGTCCCAGCAGGGCCAGCGCCTGCTGCAGGCGCTCAGGCTGACGCCCGCCAATCACCACCTGCGCTCCGGCTTGCACGGCAGACTGTGCGGCCGCCAGTCCCAGCCCGGAACTGCCGCCCACCACCACCACGGTTTGTCCCTGCAATGTTTGGTCTTGCATCGCCTTGCTCCTGCTTTCAGTGAAAAAACTGATGCTAAAGCTGTGCAGACAGCGTTAATGCAAGCTATTTCCTGTTTAAAAAACGACTAAATCTGTAAATATCGTAAGAAATTTCTTGGAAAGACCAGGGCTAGCGACGCAAAAAAGGCATTGCCGCAGCAATGCCTTGTCATGGATGAATCAACTGCAGGCTATTTTTGCCAGGCCAGGCTGTAGAGCTTGTCGTTGTTGGCGTAAGACTTGCGAATCTGCGCCTTCACTGCCGGGGAGCTCTGGTAGATCTGCACAAACTTCAACAGCCGCGGGTCACGGGCATTGTCCTCGCGAGCGACAAAGCGCAGTGCATATTGCTCGTCGTCCTTGCCGGAAAAAATCAGCGCGCTGCCGGGGTCAAACGCATGCGCCGCCACGATGAAATGCGGATAGCCCTGCGCCAGATCGACATCATTCACCACCCGCACCAGCTGCGGGCCTTCCACTTCCACAAACTCCAGCTTGCGCGGATTGCTGACAATATCGCTCAGCTTGCCGCGTGCACCCACGCCGTCGCGCAGCTTCACCAGCCCGGCTTTTTGCAGCAACAGCAAGCCACGGCCCTGATTGATGGGGTCGCTGGCAATGGCCACCTTGGCACCGGTTTTCAGTTCGGAAAACTGTTTGATGCGGCTGGAGTACAGGCCGATATTGGCCAGAATGCCCAAGCCTACCGGCTTGAAATGATAGCCCTGGGTCTTGATGACATTGTCGAGAAACGCCTGATGCTGGAAGTAATTGGCGTCCAGGTCCTTGCTGGCCAGCGCGACATTGGGTGTGGTCCAGTCGGAAAACTCCACTACCTCCACCTCCAGCCCCTGTTTTTTTGCTTCTTGTGCCGCCACTTGCACCGAGTCGGCATAGGCACCCGGTGTAACGCCAATCTTCAATGCCGCCGCCAGCGCGCCTTGCGCCAGCAGCAGGCCGACCAGCGCCAGCGCGCCCAGTTTCTTCTGGTGAAGTTTCATGATTTTCCCTTGAGTGTGTGATGTTGTTTTGGTTTCTTGTCGCGTCAGCGTGGCCGGTAGCCCGCTGCGGCATGGCGCGCCGGTAGCCGGTCGCCCTCGGCAAACAGCTTGTGGCGCAGGCTGCCTTCGGCGTATGCCGTCTTGTAACTGCCGCGGTTTTGCAGCTCCGGAATCACCAGGTCGATAAAGTCTTCGTAGCTTTCCGGCGTCACGGTGCGGGACAGGTTGAAGCCATCCACGCCCACCTCGTTGACCCAGCTTTCCAGCTCGTCCGCTACACTGGCTGCATCCCCCACCAGCGTCGGATAACGACTGCCCAGGCGGAAACGCTCCAGCAGCTTGCGCCGGGTCAGCTGGTTGGCGGCGGCGGTTTTGGCGGCCGACTGGATGGCATTGCTGCCACCGTATTCAATCGGGTCATCCAGGCCGTAACGGCTGAAGTCCACTCCGATGCTGCTGGCAAAGTGGGCAAGGCCCGCTTCCGCGCTGGCGTACTGCCAGTAGTCGTCAAACTTCTCCTGCGCCTCGGCCTGGGTGTGTCCCACCACGGCGGCGATGCCGATGAAGATTTTCACATCCTCGGCACGGCGACCGGCGGCCACCGCCTGACGGCGGATGTCCTGCACCAGTTGGCGGGTCTTGTCCTTGTCCTGGGCGGCAATGAAGATGCCCTCGGCGTGACGGGCGGCAAACTGCTGGCCACGGTCCGAGCTGCCGGCCTGAAACAGCACCGGCGTGCGCTGGCGCGAGGGTTCGCACAGGTGGTAGCCATCCAGCTGATAGAACGGCCCCTGATGGCTGATGCGGTGGATGCGGCTGGCATCGGCAAACACCCGCGCCGCCTTGTCGCGCTGCACTGCGCCGTCTTCCCAGCTGCCTTCCCACAGCTTGTACAGCAGCTCCAGATAATCATCGGCGCGGTCGTAGCGCTGGTCGTGTTCGTCCTGGGTGAGCAGGCCCATGGCGCGCGCACCGCTGTCCAGATAGCCAGTGACAATATTCCAGCCCGCGCGGCCACCGGTGAGGTGGTCCAGCGTGGACATGCGCCGGGCAAACAGATACGGCGGCTCGTAGCTGAGGTTGGAAGTAACACCAAAACCCAGATGCTGGGTCACTGCCGCCATGGCGGGCACCAGCAATAGCGGGTCGTTGACCGGGAGCTGGATGGCTTCGCGCGCGGTCAGGTCTATCGACTGCTGGTACACATCGTAGACACCGATGATGTCGGCGATGAACAGGCCGTCGAACAGGCCCCGCTCCAGCGTTTTGGCCAGCTCGGTCCAGTAAGACAGCGTGTTGTAGTCCACCGAGTTGTCACGCGAGTGGGTCCACAGGCCGTGGTTGATGTGGCCGACGCAGTTCATGTTGAAGGCGTTGAGCAGAATCTGTTTTTTCGCCATGTCACAGCGCTCCGTGCCGCGGCGGCAGCACATCGTTCAGCACGTAATTGCCGATGGCGTGGAATTTCCAGCGCACCGGGTCGTGCAGGGTGTGCACGCGGGCATTGCGCCAGTAGCGGTCCAGATTGCGCGCTTCCAGCGTGGCGCTGGTGCCGGCCAGTTCGAACAGCTGGCTGCCGGCCTGCAAGGACACTTCGGTGGTCAGCACCTTGGCTTCCGCCACCGCCACCGAAGCCTCGGCCACACTGCGGGCATCGGGGAAAGCCTGTGCCTGCAAGGCATCCAGCACCCGTCCGGCGCGGCGCAGCAAGGCATCGGCGGCCCGCAAGCGCACCCGCAGATTGCCCACCCGCTCCAGCAAGAGCGGGTCGCGGCTGGCCTTGTCCACGCCGGAATCTATCCAGGGACGGGCGTACTCGCGCACATAGTGCAGGGCTTCCTGGTAGGCACCACGCGCCTGGCCCAGGTCGATGGCGCAATGCAGGATCTGGGCAAACGGGCCGATGGGAGTGGGCCGGTCAAACGAGGCCTTGAACGGCACAATCCACTCCGGCTCCACCCATACCTCGCTGAAGCCGACCGAGCCACTGCCGGTGACGCGCTGGCCGAAACCGTCCCAGTCGTCGGTAATCTCCACCCCGGCACTGTCACGCGGGATGAAAGCCAGATAGCTGTCCTGGTTGTCATCCACCACCAGCGTGGGAATCCACTGCGCGTACAGCGCGCCGGTGCAATAAAATTTCTGACCGCTGACGCGATAGCCCTTGCCGTCAGGCGTCAGGCGGGTGCGGCGCTGGTAGTCCTTGTGGCCGATTTCGGCCAGCGCATTGCCAAAGCGCACACCATCCAGCGCCAGGCCGTAGAAAAAGCGCTTCTGTTCTGCGCTGCCCCCCACGCGTAGCACTTCCAGCGCGTAGAAATGGTTTTGCGGAATCTGCGCCAGCGAGCCGTCCGCCGCGCTGATGGTGGCAATCACCTCCGCCAGCGTGACGGCGGACACGCCGGCACCACCATATTTGCGCGGCACGGTAATGCCCCACAGCCCGCTCTGGCTGTAGCCTTCCAGCTCGGCCCAGGGCAGGATGCGCTCGCTGTCGCGCCGGGCGGCGTCGCGGGCAAATTCGCTAGCCCAGTGGC
>NZ_JAELUD010000211.1:0-323 GCF_016429185.1 Aquitalea sp. ASV11 | reverse complement strand
CGCCGCGTGGTGCAACAGGCGCTGGACCGCCTGCACGGCCAGCAACTGAATGGCAACGCCGTGCTGGCCGAACTGGGCGGGCTGGAAATTGCCGCCATGGCCGGTTTTTATCTGGAAGGCGCGGCACCTGTCTCTTATACACATCTGACGCTGCCGACGAACAGTAAGATGTGGGGGTGTGGGGGGGGGGGGGGGGGGGGTGGTGGGGGGGGGGGGGGGGGGGGGGGGGGGGGGGGGGGGGGGGGGGGGGGGGGGGGGGGGGGGGGGGGGGGGGGGGGGGGGGGGGGGGGGGGGGGGGGGGGGGGGGGGGGGGGGGGGGGGGG
>NZ_JAELUD010000210.1:0-323 GCF_016429185.1 Aquitalea sp. ASV11 | reverse complement strand
GCCCAGATTGATGCCGCTGTCAAAGGCATAGTCCAGCCAGGCGGTGGCCTTGTGTGCCGGTGCCAGATACGGCGTCTTGCCCTGGTTGCTGCCTTCGGTCACTTCCATGTCGGTATAGGTGTAGCCCTGTCTCTTATACACATCTGACGCTGCCGACGAACAGTAAGATGTGGGGGGGGGGGGGGGGGGGGGGGGGGTGAGGGGGGGGGGGGGGGGGGGGGGGGGGGGGGGGGGGGGGGGGGGGGGGGGGGGGGGGGGGGGGGGGGGGGGGGGGGGGGGGGGGGGGGGGGGGGGGGGGGGGGGGGGGGGGGGGGGGGGGGGGG
>NZ_JAELUD010000208.1:0-325 GCF_016429185.1 Aquitalea sp. ASV11 | reverse complement strand
CCCCCCCCCCCCCCCCCCCCCCCCCCCCCCCCCCCCCCCCCCCCCCCCCCCCCCCCCCCCCCCCCCCCCCCCCCCCCCCCCCCCCCCCCCCCCCCCCCCCCCCCCCCCCCCCCCCCCCCCCCCTCACACCCCCCCCCCCCCCCCCCCCCCCCCCACATCTTACTGTTCGTCGGCAGCGTCAGATGTGTATAAGAGACAGTCCTTGCGCCGCGCACTCACCTCGCGCCCCACGCCAATCACCCGGGCATCGCCCGTTGCCAGATAATGCGCCAGATAGCCATCGTGGCCGGAACGGTAAGGCTCGGGCATCAGCAGATTGATGTTG
>NZ_JAELUD010000207.1:0-325 GCF_016429185.1 Aquitalea sp. ASV11 | reverse complement strand
CCCCCCCCCCCCCCCCCCCCCCCCCCCCCCCCCCCCCCCCCCCCCCCCCCCCCCCCCCCCCCCCCCCCCCCCCCCCCCCCCCCCCCCCCCCCCCCCCCCCCCCCCCCCCCCCCCCCCCCCCCTCTTCCCCCCCCCCCCCCCCCCCCCCACCCCCACATCTTACTGTTCGTCGGCAGCGTCAGATGTGTATAAGAGACAGTGGTAACGGTGATCAACCGTGCCCGGCGTTACCGCAAGCTGCGCTCCTACATCATCAACGACAGCCTGACCGGCCTGCTCAACCACTCCCATCTGTATGCCCAGCTGGAATACGAAGTACTGCGCG
>NZ_JAELUD010000206.1:0-325 GCF_016429185.1 Aquitalea sp. ASV11 | reverse complement strand
CCCCCCCCCCCCCCCCCCCCCCCCCCCCCCCCCCCCCCCCCCCCCCCCCCCCCCCCCCCCCCCCCCCCCCCCCCCCCCCCCCCCCCCCCCCCCCCCCCCCCCCCCCCCCCCCCCCCCCCCCCTCCCCACCCCCCCCCCCCCCCCCCCCACCCCCACATCTTACTGTTCGTCGGCAGCGTCAGATGTGTATAAGAGACAGATCCGGAAGAGCCCCGCACCCCCGCACCTGCAACCAAGACTTTCGGACGCCTGCTACTCCTTGATACCAAGCTGCGTGATTTGCTTGATGAATGGATTACGCGCCACCGGGCAAATCGGCAGCAGT
>NZ_JAELUD010000205.1:0-325 GCF_016429185.1 Aquitalea sp. ASV11 | reverse complement strand
CCCCCCCCCCCCCCCCCCCCCCCCCCCCCCCCCCCCCCCCCCCCCCCCCCCCCCCCCCCCCCCCCCCCCCCCCCCCCCCCCCCCCCCCCCCCCCCCCCCCCCCCCCCCCCCCCCCCCCCCCCCTCTCACCCCCCCCCCCCCCCCCCCACACCCCCACATCTTACTGTTCGTCGGCAGCGTCAGATGTGTATAAGAGACAGGCCCAGCTTTGGCGCAGTTCCAGTCCCAGCCCCTGTTGCAGGCGGCTACGCCAGTTGCGCACACCATCCCGACCCAGCAGGCTGGCAAGCAGGCTGTTGCAAGGCAGGGCGGGAGGCTGCTGGCG
>NZ_JAELUD010000020.1:0-59502 GCF_016429185.1 Aquitalea sp. ASV11 | reverse complement strand
CCCCCCCCCCCCCCCCCCCCCCCCCCCCCCCCCCCCCCCCCCCCCCCCCCCCCCCCCCCCCCCCCCCCCCCCCCCCCCCCCCCCCCCCCCCCCCCCCCCCCCCCCCCCCCCCCCCCCCCCCCCTTTTTGCGTTCGTCTCGTGGGCTCGGAGATGTGTATAAGAGACAGGTCTACACCCCGTGCTTTTTCCCATTTGATGCCAGCCATAAAAATGTCACGTTAACCAAAGGGTTCCGCGTGCGGCTAAGGCGGCATTATGATTTTTCACTCAATTTCTTACACAACGGAGGAAAAGAGGCAGAAGAGTTGTATCAATTACTGGATGATGACGAAGCTTTATTTTTAACTTCCAGCCTGGGTACAAACTCTCCAATAAAAATAATTAGTCGTGATTTTATGGAAAAGAGGCAATTTGGTTCTCAAGCCGAAAAAATGGAAGAGTGGAGCAAAGCCGATGACATATATCGTCAAGCAGTAATAGCAGCACGAATTGCACAATTAAAAGGTATAGAAAACAAGTACTCCTATTTGCCGCAAAAGAAGCAGAGCTTGATTCCACTGCATATTGAATTATGTTCAATAGCAAACTATGAAAGAATTGTTATTTTTCAGAGAGATTGCAATTCGATTGGCTTCGATTCTGGCGGCAATGGCAAATTTACCAAAAACTTTACCAGCGAACTATTAGCACCCCATACCACTTATGAAGTAACCATTAAAACAATTCAAGATTCCCCGCTATTTTTTGGTAGAAAAATACTTTTCGGTATTGACTTTGACCCACGCTTCATCCCATCCGATAGTCATTTTGGAGAATGAAAATACAATTTCTAACATTAATTTCATCATACTAGCTAAGCCCTTCCATACATACATGGTGTTTTCTAACATGATGGCGATATGGACAGCCAAGATCATAGATATACAAATTAACACAAAAATTAAACCGATACTATACATCTACTAAGTTGCATGCAGAAAACCTCAAACAACTCGCATATTGATGGAGAAACTTAATGAAAAAGTACAAATCCATAAAATTCATGCGCAGTTTTTTAATAATCATCACTTTCTTTTCAAGCACAAACCCCCCAACGCTATTTGCAGGAACACTCCTACCAATCGAATGTAAATATATACTATCCAGCGAAGAAGATAGTATAAAAGAAATTGGCACGAATTTACTCTACAAAAGCAAAGAATTTATTACCAGATCTAACAAAATGCCAGAATCAACTCCTTATGTGATCGTATATAAAACAATCTCTTTTGTTCAAAAAGATGAGTGCACTTTGAGAATCCCTGTCTCAATCGATAAAATAAACCGCGTTATTTTTTGGAATTTATTTGATGTAGATGCAAATGGAAAAGTATCAATAATCGACCTGGAGAATTAAAAATGAGCAAACAAACCGATTTCATTGCCTCAATATATGATGCAGCCAAAAGAATGTCCGAAAAAACTGGGCTATCTTTTGAGACTATGCTTGCATAGATAGCGCAGTAAACTGGCTGGGGGGCAAACGTAATACCAGGATCAAACAATTTATTCAACATCAAGGCAGATGCATCATGGAAAGGTGAAACTGTCACAGCCACAACTAAAAGGTGCCATGTCATTCCCTGACGCTCACCTAGCTCACCTCGCCATTCATCCGTTTTCCACCCCATACCTTCCTAATTTCTCAGCGACTACCTAGCCGCTTCCAGACCAAAAGGCGAAGGAGCCTGCTGTCATACTGTCTAAACAGCCTATTTACCTATCCACTTCAGGAAAATTAATATGGGTAAATAATTTCACTCAATACAACACCTACTTACATGAAATTGCTTACATGCCGTCATTCAAATAACAAGGCCTACCATGGTGAAATGGCATGATTTATCTCAAAAATGACTTAATCAATAATGAGGCTACTGATGAAACGAAGAAATTTCCTCATGTTACTAGGAGCCACCCCATTTACCATGAAATGCTATAACGCAGACAACAATATTGTCTATACCCCGTGCTTTTTCCCATTTGATGCCAGCCATAAAAATGTCACGTTAACCAAAAGGTTCCGCGTTCGGCTACGGCAGGATTATAACTTCTCCCTCAATTTTTTACACAACGGGGGAGAGGAGGCAGAAGAATTGTATCAATTACTGGATGATGACGAAGCTTTGTTTTTAACTTCCAGCCTAGGCACAGATCATCCAGTAATAATTACTGATGATGACTTCATGGAAAAGACGCAATTTATTTCTCAAGCCGAAAAAATGGAAGAATTAAACAAAGCCGATGATAAATATCGGCATGCAGTAATAGCAGCACGAATTGCACAATTCAAAGGCATAAAAAACAAGTACTCCTATCTGCCACAAAAGAAGCAGGGAATAATTCCACTGCATATTGAATTATGCTCAATAGCAAACGATGAAAGAACAGTTATTTTTCAGAGAGATTGTAATTCGATTGGTTTTAGCTCTGGCGGCAATGGTAAATTTACCAGAAATTTCACTGGCCAAATACTAGTACCTCATACCACTTACGAAGTAACCGTTAAGACAATACAAGACTCTCCATTGTTTTTTGGCAAAAAAATACTTTTAGGCATTGCGTTTGACCCACGCTTTATACCACCAAGAAGTAACTTTGGAGAATGATTATGTCCCTATTTAGCCGTACCTGTTGCTAATGGGGGGCGAGCTGATTAAACGATTGTGTACAAAGTGCGAATCATCCATACAGACCATTTCTATATGTAAGGATAAAACACGTATCTTGAAATAGTTTTCTTTCCTTAAAGTACCATGTCATTCCCTAACGCTCACTGGACCCACCTCGCCTTTCATCTGTTTTCCCCCAGTAGCCCTTGTACAGACCGGAGATAAACCATGACCAGCACCCTGAATCGTGATGCCATACTCAGCACACTTTTTATATAATTCTGACATTTCAGAATTTATTAGAATTAAATCTCATTCAAAAAATTAATGCATTTTATTTGATATGACGAGCTAGTCTCGCATAAATGAGCTCCAAAAAACATTAACCTCTATGATTACACATTGCATTGCCCATAAAGCTCGATATGGCATGAATATTTGCCCTCCCACGCACTCACACTGCGCCAGATTCACTCATTGATTTTAGAAAAATCTCACTCACTTTTACGAATATTCAACAAAGAATACATCAACGCATAAACATACTGACCCTTTGGTCAATTTACACAAACAGTGCAGGCACACTAATTTGTGCAAACCCATTTAGCCCAAGCATCACAAAAAACAATCTTGTTTTATAAAAATCACGAATCGCAAACCTGCATGCAGTAAAAATCACAAGCAGGTATTGAACGATTATTAGTGATTGCAGCCATGCAGGAATAAAAAATCGCACTCCTACCTGTCCAATATTACTCACGTTGTTCATTCACTTCATTCATGCGGATATTGTTTATATGCTAAAAAAATTATTACTGTCATCGCGCTATTTTCCGCTCCGCTTGGCATTGTTTTTATCTGCACTAAGTGCGTCCGCTGTTGCGCTGGAAGCGCTACCCATGCTTGAAAGCGAGCCACCCGCAGCAAAATTTTCTTATGAAGCACGCATTATTCGACACCGTGGAGTGATGGATCGAGACCCCAATATCTACGTCTATACCCCGGCTTTTGCCCAGCGCTTTCAAATGCCGGTGCAATGGGAATCGAAAGCGTTGCGAGGTGCCGATGCCGTCGCCTTTCGCGTGATGCCCAGTTACGCCACCTGCGGCTGGGGGGGCGACCGCCAAGCTTGCCGTGAAGACGAAGTACGCTGTGTGCTGGATGTGTATTTCGATCAGCAGCGTAATCCACTGCCCTGGGACCCAAGGATGCCGCCAGTAGAGCTGGATCTAAGTCAAACTTCATCGGAATTTTTGGCTAGTGCAGGGAACCGGCTAATTCGTCCACGCAGCACATTACCGGGAGCTGGAGTTCGGGTACCACTGACCGACCCCCAAACTGGCAAAGAGTTGGGGTGGATGTATTGGGATAAAAGCGGTAGCTCTGGATGGATCGGAATAATATCTTATGACAAAAATATATTTAATCAAATCAGTATGATTACCTTGAGTACTTCTTGCTACCAAGCACCTGGGGAATTATGGCTCACCACGGAAGTTTTAAATAGATCTGAAGTACCTAACTCCCCACAACTAAAACATCGCGTCATTTTGCCTGACAACTGGCAGCAACGGGTTAAACAAGCAATGGCTGCCAGCGAGCAGCGCAGTCGCGCATTTTATCGAGAGCAGGGTGAAAAAGCGCTCAAAGCCTTGCAAAAAACCCAGCCCAGCCAGCCCCCTTCTTTCCCCCAGTAGCCCTTGTCCAGACCGGAGATAAACCATGACCAGCACCCTGAACCGTGACGCCGCCCTCAGTACCCTGTCAAATGCTGCTTATCAAGACAACTCCCAACACACTTTGAAAGTATGAATAACATCCGATTCAACTATCAGACTAAAATTCACACAAAGCCGCTTTGACATTTAAATTCAAACCTCTGCCACACCATCAGAAAATATAAAAACACTGGCCTGATAGACTATTTACACAAACACAATCACAGCTTTAACTTAACAGTTAATCGCTAGATAAATAATTGAAAACAATGACACACAATTTATATTGCCGTAAATATATATACTTGGCGATTCTGATAATTTCAGCAGTACTATCAGGATGCCACCCCTGCTCTGTGATTCAGTGTGGAAACTGGGTTTCATCCATCGCATACACAGATAAAACTGGAAATTTATATATAGACATAAAAAATAAAGGCACATATGATTACGCAGAACTCACTAGCATTTCAATTAGTAAAACAACCACCAATAATGATAGCGAAGGATTTTGGGCTGCATGGGGGCGCCAACCAGCAGAACAAGTAATACATGGAAATTACTTTCCAATACAATACGGAAAAAAAACAGAATTAATAGACCCATACATCCCAGCAAAAAAAATCACCAACGGTAGATATCAAATACTAGGATTTGTTATTTTCTATAAAAACGGGGAAAAATACCCAACCAACATCAAAGGAGAATTTATTTACCAAAATGGCAGCATCAAAAACATAAATAATTAACAAATGGAAACTGGAGATTAATCATGAGCGAACGAAAACTCACCAACAATGAAATATCCATGCTTAAAGAAGTATATGGAAACTCGATTGATTACTCCAAAATAGTCATCAATACCAGACTATTACCAGGAGACGCTGCCGTCACTACATTTAATACCATTTCATTTCCAGACGAATACTACAAAAATGACTACACCACAGCAGGTGACATGAGCTTTAAAGGATGGTTAGTTCATGAGGTTGCCCATATTTGGCAGTGGCAAGTACAAGGGAAAGTTACTATTTTAAGTGGCATTGGCAATTGGATTGGCAATGGTTTCAGTTACGATAAAAATGTTTACAATTACTCTATCAATGACGATTTCAATAAAATGAATATCGAACAAATGGCCGCAGCCATTACTGATAGATTTTTACTGCAACATGGTCTATCAAAACCATACAACTGCACAGACTGCACAGACAACCCTCTTAGCGATGGGTCTTACAACCGTTTACTCAATAAATTCGATCAAATAAATTCATCTAGTAAAGCAAAATCAATTTCAAGTTCAACATCACTAATTGAACTTGATAGTAATCAGGACGGAAAGGCTGATCAATTATTTTATACTTTCAAAAATTTATATGATACGCCTGACCAATACATCTCCACCGGAAATTCTCTTTTCGATTTGCTGAGCGCAGATCGGCAGATGCGTGATTTCTTTAATCTTGGCCTAGTTTCCAATGCCACCTGGAATGATTACACTAATTTTTCCACCTCGCAATTAGTCTGTCTCAATCCAGCCATTTACACACCTTATTACTATTTTGGTTACGACCCCATCGGCGCTTTCTACGAAAGCAAAGCCATTACCACCGATAACGCTGCTTCCATTGCCAAGCAAACCTTCCGCGTGCTGGATAGCAATGGCAAGGCGATATCGGCAGCGCAATTGCTGGCACGCGATAGTAATAAAGACGGCAAGTTGAGCGGGGCCGAGTTGGATGGGCTGACTGCCTGGCAGGATGGCAATGAGGATGGGGTGGCGCAGACCGGTGAAAACATCACCCTGGCCAGTGCGCTGAGTGGGCTTGGTTTGCAGGCCATCCGTGCCAGTGATGTGGGCTTTTATACGGCAAGTCAGGCGCAGGCCCAAACCGTGGCGCAAAGTACGGCTGTCATCACTGATCGAAAAACCCCGCCAGCTGCATTGGGCAGCAATTACTCCACCCTGCGCAATACCGATAATCGCTTCTGGGTAGCTTCTTATGGATTGATTTATTGGGCCTCGCATCAAGTCAAGATTTCCAGTGACCAACGTAATTTGATTGGTACCGAAGGGAATGACAGTTTCGATATCAATTATTATGCCGAATACAATGGCACGTATTTCAATTTGGGTTTGATCCAGAATTTTTATGCCGGTGGTGGCAACGACCTGATGGGCGGGTCGGATCGCAACGATAACTTATGGGGCGGTACCGGTCATGATGTGTTGTTGGGCTATGCCGGGGATGACCGCCTCTATGGTGAAGAAGGCGATGACGCGCTGGATGCTAATGCCGGCAATGACTTACTGGATGGAGGGAGCGGCAATGACAAGCTGTTTGGCGGGGTCGGGAATGACATCCTGATTGGCGGCGATGGCAATGACTTCATCGTGGGCTTCACCGCTGGTAATGACAGCAAGCAAACCCTGGACCCTGGTGAAAGCGATGATGATGTGTTGTTTGGTGGGGCGGGTAATGACATCCTGCTAGGCGTTTTTGGCCAGGATTATCTGGACGGTGGCAGTGGTGACGATGATATGGATGGCGGCGCTGGCAACGATGTCATGGACGGTGGCAGTGGGGCTGACAATATGTTTGGCGGCGTAGGTGATGACCGCATGTGGGGTGGGGATGGTGATGATTTCATGCAGGGTTTTACCGCTGCTGACGATAGCAAACAAACATTGGCAACTGGTGAAACCGATAATGATGTGATGTATGGCGGGGCGGGTAATGATGTGGTGATAGGTGGGCTGGGTCATGACCAGTTGTGGGGCGGTACCGGCAACGATGAGTTGCAAGGGGATGAGGGAGATGACTGGCTGTATGGCGAAGCCGGTAACGACCGGCTGTTTGGTGGCGCGGGCGATGACGTGATTTATGGTGGCGATGGTGATGATTTGATTGTCGGGGGCATGGCAGATAATGAAACGCCCTTGCCTGCTGGTGCCCGTGACAATAATTTCCTGTATGGCGGTGCCGGGAACGACACCATTATTGGCGGCATCGGCAATGATTATATTGATGGTGGTGCCGGTGCTGACGGCATGGAAGGTGGCAAGGGCAACGATACCTATATCGTTAACAGCGTGAATGATGTGGTGCTGGAACAGCTGGATGAGGGCTACGATACCGTCGTTAGTAGTGTCAATTATATTCTGAATGCCAATATCGAAGAATTGCGCTTACTCGAAGGCTATACCATCAATGGCACCGGCAATAGCCTGGACAACCTGATTATTGGGAACAGCCAGAATAATATCCTGGATGGTGTCACCGGGGCCGATACCATGATAGGTGGGTTGGGCAATGATATTTATTATGTCGACAATGCCGGTGATAAGGTGATTGAACTGGCTGGCGAGGGAGTGGATACGGTCTACGCCAGTATCAGCTACGCCTTGGGTGAGCATGTCGAGAACCTTACCCTGCTGGACTTTGCCAAGCCGGAAAAGGGCCTGGCCAACGGTGTGGATATTCTGGTGTATGGCTATCCCAAGGCCAACGAGCTGGATTATATGCAGGGCAATGCTGTTCCCGGTTTCCGAGGTACTTGCGCGCTGACCAGCATTGCCAACCTCGCCATCCAGGCCAATATTGCCCTGACCGAAGGCCAGGTGGTGCAGCGAGCGATAGACAATCAATGGTGTGTCACCGACCCGGTCAAAGCCGACTACCAGCGCGGCGGAACAAATTACCTCGACCAGCAAGCCTTGCTGGATAGCTACGGCATTCGTAATGGCATGATCGCCGGCTATAACGAGCAAGCCATTGCCAACCTGATCAAGGGTGGGCGCGGGGTGATCATTGCAGTGAACAGTGGCCAGCTGTGGGACGATGCGGATCATTTGGGCGATGGCAACACGAATCATGTGGTGACAGTCACTGGCGTGGCCTGCGATGCCAAGAGTGGCGAAATCAATGGCTTTTATATTGCCGACTCGGGCCGCGGGCTGGTGAGCGACATGACCCGTTATATCCCGCTGGCTGATTTCCGCCGGGATGCGAATGTCTCCAACGCTTACGCCATTTACACCATCGAACCCATCAAGCTATGGGAAGAGAACATCAACGCCACCGGCAATGCGCTGGATAACCAGATTATCGGCAACCGTGGCGATAATGTGCTGACCGGCGGCAAAGGCAATGACACGCTGATTGGCCAGGCCGGTAACGACCGCTATGTATTTAACCGTGGCGATGGTCAGGACCTGATCATCGATCAGGATGCCACGGTGGGCAATACCGATACCTTGCAGCTGAATGGCATCAATCAGACTGATTTGTGGTTTGCCAAACAAGGTATGGACCTGCAAATCCAGGTGCTGGGCAGTACGGACAGGCTGACCATCAAGGACTGGTATACCCCGGGCAGCAGCGGCACGGATAACCAGATCGAGCGGATTCAAACCGCCGATGGCCGCACACTGTATAACAGTGACGTCGCCCAATTTGTGCAGGCCATGAGTGCGTTTGCACCGCCAGCAGCTACGCAAACCAGTTGGGTTAATGGTCAGCAGAGCAATGGCCAGGTGTTGCTGGCGGTCAATCATTAATCCTGCCAAATCATCTTGTTAAGCAGTCAGGTGGCAAGCTTAGCTTGTCACCTGCATGGCACAGATCTCAGATGGTGATTCCACATCATCGCAAGCTGCTGTTTATGGTTTTGACCCCATTCTTACTTTTCTCAAGTCTTGATTCCAAGAACCCCAATCAAATCAGTAGCGCACTATCGTGCTAGTGTTGATGACATCTTATTGATCACCCGACCAAAATACTTACCATCATGACTGTACAACAAACAGCCAAAACCATTGAGATGAAAAATTGGAATCGGCACTGTAATAATCGAATTTCATGTCATGCCCAGGCTGGATTTTTTGAATACTGAATATGGCATCATTAATATAAAAAGAACAAAAACAGAGACTCTACTCAGTAGAATATTCACATCCATTAATCTCATCACTAAACAAAAAACTCGTTTTTCGTCAAGAATTTTATAACTGAACTATAGGTCAGTATTGACAATACCACCAAATCTCCAGCACACCCCTCATCTGCACGAACTCCCCACCTGTCCTTTCCAGACATATTTCCGCCAGAATCACTTATTTATAATCAAAACTTTTCTCTTACTTGTTAAATGAAATTGCTGCAAGTATGTTTGCATAATTTAAAAATTGACAATCCCTTTAGCATAATGACTGGAGGTAATCCATGGGCAATACCACAACAGCGGTAATCGGCAACAAATTCGGCGCATCAGAAATTTTCACGCAAAATGATGCCGATATATTCAATCTTGATCAGCAAGTACGGAATTTATACCAAAAAAAGCTTATCCCTGAAGCAACGTGGTTAGCATACACCTTGGCTTCAACACAAAACCTGGTCAACACCAACAAAGTCATTCAAAAGCCAACAACTCAAATCGGCCTTTTACCAACCGGAATACCAGTCAAACCGCAAAGCACTGCAACAGCCAATACCAACTTATCTACCAAGACTTTTCAAATACTAGACAATAATGGTCAAGCGATATCTGCTGCTCAACTGGCTGCCAAGGATAGCAATAAGGATGGAAAGCTTAGCGGTCCTGAATTGGTTGGACTAACCGCATGGACCGACCTGAATGCCGATGGCAATGCAGTAAAAAATATAGAATTAAATAGCATCTCACAAATATTATACAACATCGGTTTATCATCCATTCGCGCCAGTGATTACCAATTCTATACGCAAGGCAATGCCAATTACCTCACCCAAAGCAATACTTTACCTGCCGCTCCACTCAATACTGCAACTCCACCCGTAACACCATCTGCCAAATTAAGCAATTATGCATATCTACGCAGCACGGACAACAAGTTCACAACAAATAGTGGATGGTTTATTTGGGAAGCAGATCAAATTAAAATATCCAGCGACCAAAAAAATCTGATCGGCACCGATGAAAATGATGTATTCAATGTCAATTACTATGCCGACTTCAATGGCACTCTCTTCGATCTGAATCTGATAAGAAACTTCTATGCCGGCCCCGGTAATGACACTATGGGTGGTTCTAGCTCAGATGACTATCTCTGGGGTGGAACAGGAGATGACATTCTTTTTGGTTATGCTGGCGATGACCATATATATGGAGAGGAAGGTGACGATGCCATTGATGGTGGCTCCGGCAATGACATACTAGACGGTGGCATTGGGAACGATTGGCTATACGGAAGAAATGGTGATGATATTCTGATTGGTGGCTTGGGCAATGATTTTCTTTACGGCGAAAATGGCAACGACACTCTCGATGGCGGTATGGGGAATGATTATTTAGTCGGTGGTGTTGGAAATGACATTTTGATTGGCGGAGATGGCGATGATGTCCTGCAAGGCTTCACCACATCGGATGATGCCAAACAAAAACTTGATCCCGACGAAAGTGACAACGATATCCTGTTTGGTGGCGCAGGAAACGATACTTTGCGGGGTGGCTTGGGAAATGACATTCTGGATGGAGGAACCGGTGACGATTATCTGTCTGGTGGCGCTGGTGATGATCGGCTGTGGGGTGGTGCTGGTAAGGACGAATTGTATGGTGATGATGGTAATGATGTCATGGCTGGAGGTAGTGAAGATGACCTGATGTTTGGTGGATCGGGTAACGACCAGATGTGGGGGGGAACCGGTGACGATAAATTGCAAGGCGGGGATGGCGATGACACTTTATATGGAGAAACCGGCAATGATTATCTATTGGGAGAGGCCGGAAATGATCTGATTTATGGTGGTGATGGTGATGACATCATGCTGGGTGGCTCAGGTAATGACCGAATGTGGGGGGGAAACGGTAATGACGAGTTACAAGGTGGCGATGGCGACGATATGCTATATGGGGAAGCCGGTAATGACCGGCTGTTTGGTGGTGCTGGTGATGATGTGATTTATGGCGGAGATGGTGATGACTTCATTGTTGGAGGCATCGCGAATAATGAAGCACCCTTGCCCTCAGGCGCGCGTGATAATAACTTTCTGTATGGCGGAGCCGGCAACGATACAATTATTGGTGGTGCAGGAAAGGATTATATTGATGGCGGTACTGGTGCCGATGCAATGATAGGTGGAAAAGGCGATGATACATATATTGTCAACTATGAAGGAGACAGTGTATTTGAATCGGCCAACGAGGGATATGATACCGTAGTAAGTAGTATTGACTACACATTGAACTCACATATAGAGTCACTTCGCCTGGTAGAAGGTTATTCAATAAATGGAACTGGAAACAGCCTAGACAATCTTATCATTGGCAATAGCCAAGATAATATAATAGATGGTGGCACTGGCGCAGATATGCTGATAGGCGGTCAGGGAAATGATACTTACTACGTCGATAATACAGCAGATAAGATTATTGAATTCAAAAATGAAGGAATTGACTCCATCAATAGCACTGTTAGCTATTCTCTCGGAGACAATATCGAGAATCTTACCCTGCTTGATTTTTCAAAACCAGCCAAAGTAAATATAAATGGCACTAGCATGCTGGTTTATGGTTACCCCAGAGCCCATGAACTGGATTATACCCAGGGAGATGCGATACCTGGATATAAAGGCACTTGCGCGATGGCCTGCGTAGTCAATATTGCTGCTCAAGCGAATCGGACACTTACCGAAGCAGAAGTCACACAGCGAGCAATTGATAATAAATGGTGCATAACCGATCCAAGCAAAACAGACTATCAGCGCGGTGGAACAAATTACCGCGACCAGCAAGCCTTGCTGGATAGCTATGGTATTCGCAATGGCATCATCGCAGGCTATAACGAACAGGCCATTGCTAACCTGATCATGGGTGGACGTGGCGTCATTCTCGCAGTCAATAGTGGAAAACTGTGGAACGATGCTGCCTATCTGGATGATGGCAGTACCAACCATGTGGTAACTGTGACGGGCGTGGCTTGCAATCCCAGCAACGGAGATATCAACGGCTTTTATATTGCCGACTCGGGCCGCGGGCTGGTGAGCGACATGACCCGTTATATCCCGCTGGCTGATTTCCGCCGGGATGCGAATGTCTCCAACGCTTACGCCATTTACACCATCGAACCCATCAAGCTATGGGAAGAGAACATCAACGCCACCGGCAATGCGCTGGATAACCAGATTATCGGCAACCGTGGCGATAATGTGCTGACCGGCGGCAAAGGCAATGACACGCTGATTGGCCAGGCCGGTAACGACCGCTATGTATTTAACCGTGGCGATGGTCAGGACCTGATCATCGATCAGGATGCCACGGTGGGCAATACCGATACCTTGCAGCTGAATGGCATCAATCAGACTGATTTGTGGTTTGCCAAACAAGGCATGGACCTGCAAATCCAGGTGCTGGGCAGTACGGACAGGCTGACCATCAAGGACTGGTATACCCCGGGCAGCAGCGGCACGGATAACCAGATCGAGCGGATTCAAACCGCCGATGGCCGCACACTGTATAACAGTGACGTCGCCCAATTTGTGCAGGCCATGAGTGCGTTTGCACCGCCAGCAGCTACGCAAACCAGTTGGGTTAATGGTCAGCAGAGCAATGGCCAGGTGTTGCTGGCGGTTAGTCATTAATCCAGCCAAATCACTTTGTTGAACAGTCAGGTGGCAAGCCACACTTGCCACCTGTATTGCGCTCATCCTGGATGGTCATTCAGCACCATCGTTACCCTGTTTGTTATGGTTTTTCTTCCATGTCTACACCCTCTTCCACGCAATCTGAGTCTACCCACACCAGCCAGCTCGACAGCGGCCTGCACAGTTTGATTCTGATGGCCCAATTACACGGCATAGCAGCGGATGCTGCGCAGTTGAACCACCAATTCGGCAGTACGCCGTTTTCAGTACAAACCCTGTTGCTGGCCGCACGCAAGCTGGGGCTGACTGCCAAATGTATTCAACAAGACATGGCGCGGCTGGAACGTGCGCCCTTGCCTGCGATTGGAATATGGCGGGATGGCGGTTTTTTTATCATGGGTAAGGTGGATACCACCCATGAGCCCTGGCGGGTGCTGATTCAACAACCCGGCCAGCCTCCCCAGGTAATGAGCTTGCCGGACTTATTGTCGCGTTGGAACGGAGAATTGATTCTGTTTACCAGCCGCGCCAGCTTTGCCGGGGCCATGGCGAAATTTGATTTCACCTGGTTTATTCCCGCAGTGGTGAAGTATCGCAAGTCATTGGGTGAGGTTTTGCTTATTTCACTGGCGCTACAGCTGATTGGCCTGATCACACCCTTGTTCTTTCAGGTGGTGATGGACAAGGTGCTGGTGAACCATGCAATGACCACACTGAACGTGATAGCCATCGGCCTGATCGCGGCCACACTGTTTGATGCGCTTCTTAGCGGAATCCGGACTGCGGTATTTGCGAATACCAGCAGCAAGATTGATGTGGAGCTGGGTGCACGGCTATTTGACCATTTGCTGTCATTGCCGGTGGCGTACTTTCAGGCTCGGCGCGCCGGAGATTCTGTGGCACGTATTCGGGAACTGGAAAATATCCGTTCTTTCCTCACCGGCAATGCCATGACTCTGGTACTGGATACGGTGTTTTCTGTTGTGTTTTTACTGGTGATGCTGTGGTACAGCGTCCCGTTAACCATGATTGTATTGGCATCCATACCGGTCTATCTGCTGCTGTCGTTTATTTTTACCCCCATCCTGCGTGCCAAGCTGAATGACAAGTTCAATAAAAGCGCTGAGAACCAATCATTTCTGGTGGAAACCCTCACCGGTATAGACACCATCAAATCGATGGCGGTAGAGCCGCGTTGGCGGCAAAAGTGGGACAAGCAGCTGGCAGCTTATGTAGCCGCCGGACTGTCCACTACCAATGTGGGACTGGTGGCCAGTGGTGGTGTCGGCCTAGTCAGCAAGCTGGTAACCGCCGGAATCATGTGGTTGGGTGCCTTGCAAGTGTTGGACAGCAAAATGACGGTGGGCGAACTGGTGGCATTCAATATGCTGGCCGGCCAGGTATCCGCCCCCATTCTGCGACTGGCGCAATTATGGAATGACTTCCAGCAGGTGGGCATTTCAATGCAGCGGCTAGGCGATATTCTGAATACCCATACCGAAGTGGAGGGCCATAAAACCCGTATTCCACGTATTGCCGGTGCCATTGGTTTTGATCAGGTGTCCTTCCGCTATCGTCCGGATGCCAGCGATGTACTGCGTGGCGTATCGCTGGAAATCAGGCCGGGCGAGGTGATTGGTATTGTCGGTCGCTCCGGTTCTGGCAAAAGTACTTTGAGCAAACTGGTACAGCGTCTGTATGTACCGGACCGGGGTCGGGTAACCGTGGATGGCCAGGATATTGCTATTGTAGACACCGCCTCCTTGCGTCAGCAAATCGGGGTGGTTTTACAAGAAAACACCTTATTTTCCCGTTCAATTCGCGACAATATTGCGCTGACCGACCCCGCTGCTCCGATTGAGAAAATCATTCAGGTGGCCAAGCTGGCTGGTGCGCACGACTTTATCTGTGAACTACCCGAAGCCTATGACACGCTGGTTGGCGAGCAGGGTGCCGGCTTGTCTGGTGGCCAGCGGCAGCGGATTGCCATTGCACGGGCATTATTACTTGATCCACGCATTCTGATTTTTGATGAAGCTACCAGTGCACTGGATTACGAGTCAGAAAAAATCATCCAGGACAATATGCGGCGGATTGCTGCCGGTCGCACCGTATTGATTATTGCGCATCGCTTGTCGGCAGTGCGGGATGCAAACCGGATCATCGTGATGGAAAAGGGGCAGATTGCCGAATCGGGCAGTCACGCCCAACTGATGCAACAGCCCAATGGCATTTATCGCCATTTGCAAACCCTGCAAGGACAGGCGGCAGTCAGCCCGGGCGTACATGGCAAGCTTGATACCCGGGAGCAGATATGAGCTTGCGGCACCGGCTACAGGCCGGGTTCGATCTGCTGTGCCGTTATGTTTCGGTTTTCCGGCATTTCTGGCGTATCCGCGATACGCTGAAAACCGATTTTTTCAATAAACAGGAAGCCGAGTTCCTACCCGCTGGTCTGGCATTACGGGAAGCACCCGACTCGGCCACTTTGCGACTGAGTGCCCGAGTGCTGATGAGTTTGCTGCTGGTGGCTATCCTGTGGGCCTGCTTTGGCCGCATCGACATCATCGTCACCGCCACGGGCAAGATCATTCCATCGGCACGCATCAAAACCATTGCCTCGGTCGATGTGGCCAGTGTCAAGGCACTGCATGTGAAGGAAGGACAAACCGTACGGGCTGGCGAGGTGCTGGTTGAACTGGATGCAAGCAGCAGTGACGCCGAGTATGACAAAGCCGCGGATGCCTTGCTGCAGGCGCGCTTGCAAGTGGCCCGTTCGCAAGCCCTGATCGAAGCGGTGGACCAGCACCGTCCGCCACGCCTGCCGGATACCAGTGATATTCCCCAGCAGCAATGGCGCGCGGCCAAGCAACAGCTGGACAGTCAATATCAGGACTTCCGGGCCAAGCTTCAACGCCTGGATAGTGATATCGCCCGCTTTGCCGCCGCACTACCGTTGGCGACACAGCGCGAACGGGACTACAGGATCCTGGCACAGGACAACACGGTGTCACGCCATGCCTGGCTGGAAAAGGAGCAGGCACGGATTGATCTGGCAGGGCAGCTGGCGGATGCACGCAATCAGCGTACCGCCTTGATTGCCCAAACCCGCAAGGAAGCATTCGATGCCATCACCGAAGGCAACAAGATCGTGATTGCCTCCGGACAGGATGCCCGCAGGGCGGGTACGCGTAGCCAGTTACTGAAATTGACCGCCCCGGTTGATGGGACCGTGCAGCAACTCACCGTACACACGGTGGGGGGAGTCGTTCCTGCGGCGCAGCCCTTGATGCAGATTGTTCCACAGCAATCAGCGGTAGAAGTTGAGGCATTTATTGAAAACAAGGACATCGGTTTCATACATGTCGGCCAGACAGCTGCCGTCAAGATTGACGCTTTTGAATACACCAAGTACGGCACCATTCCAGCCCAGGTCAGTCATGTTTCCCACGATGCCATCCAGGATGAAAAGCGCGGACTGCTCTATGCCAGCAAGATCACGCTGGACCGGGACAGCCTGACTGTTGACGACAGAAAACAGGCCCTCACTCCCGGCATGGCGGTCAACGTGGATATCAAAACCGGCAACCGCCGCGTGATTGAATATCTGCTGTCCCCCCTGCTTCGCCACCAGCAGGAGTCCTTGCGTGAACGCTAACACTCGGGCTTATCCGCTACTTACACTCTGTTGCCTTGTATTACCGATGGCGTCTGCCTTGGCTGAAATCAGCAGGCCAAGCTGGCTGTCAGACCCGTTATTGGCCAGCCCGCCCCTGCTGGAAACTGTCGGTGAAAATGGCCCGCCTTGCCAGCTCGCGCAGGACAACACCGCAACAATCATCAGCCTGGCCACGGCACTGGATATGGCACTGTGTTTTAATCCGCAATCGCAGGATGCATGGGCCTCCATCCGCCAATACAGTGCACAACGCGGAGAAGCACGTGCTGCCTACTTGCCAAACATCAGCGCAGGTATCAGCCGTCAGCAGCAGCAATCCCGTTACCCAGCCACCAGTCGCCAGATGGATACCAGCATTAGCACCGATAGCCGTTATGCCAGCCTGACCTGGCGACTGCTGGATTTTGGTGGCAGGGAAGCCAGGCTGCAGGCGGCTGACCATATGCTGAGCGCAGCCCTTGCCAGCCGGGATGCCATCATCCAGAAAATCATGCGGGATGTGATTGCCTTGTACTTTTCCGCCCAATCCGCCCAAGCCGAACGTGATGCCCGCGCAGAAGGCAAGAATATTGCGCAAGAGATCCTGACCATGACCAAGCGTCGCGAAGCGCAAGGCCTGGCTGCTCATACAGATAGCTTGCAAGCGGCAACGGCCCTGGCCAAGGCAGAGCTGGAACTGGCTCGCGCCACAGCCAATGCCGACAAGACAAGCCTGGCACTCGCCTTGAAACTGGGCTTTCCACAAGGAGTGATGCGCTTACCACGCATACAGGCTGCCGATGTCCGTCGTTATAACGTGATCCAGAAAGACCTGAGTGCCTGGCAGGCACTTGCCAGTGAACAACATCCGGCCATTGTGGCGGCGTATGCGCAGTGGCAAGCCGCGAAAGAGCAATACAAGGCCACACGGGCAGATGGCCTCCCTGTACTGGACTTCAGCCATAGCCGCTACCTGAATGGACGGCCCAATCAGGAACTGAGCGCCAGGCAGTCCCGCGAAACGGTCACTGGCCTGACATTGAGCATCCCGCTGTTTGAAGGCTTTGGCCGACACTACAAGCAACAAGGAGCACTGGCACAGATCGCCCAGAAAGAAGCGCAATGGCAGGAAACCCGGAATCAGGTACTGCATGACATCAGTCAAACTTACAGCGAAGCCACGGCCTCCTTGCTCACCCTGGAGGCCTCGGGAAGACTGCTGCGCATTGCAGAGGAAACCATGCAGGCCATACAGCGGAAATATGCAATAGGGCTGGCTGACACGCAGGAAATTCTCAATGCGCAGGCCGGTCTGGCCGATGCACGACAGGAACGGGTACGCACATTGGCCGAATGGCGTTCGGCACAGCTACGTTTGTTGGCTGATGCGGGGAAATTACGGCTGCATGATGTGGAATAACTGAAAGATCATGACCACATGAAAAACCGGACGAGCGTCCGGTTTTTTCATCTTCTTGGGAAGTTAATGCTATTTGAGTATTTCCACTTGCTTGACATCAATCTTGCTACCGGAAAATTCCTTGTCTACTTTGCCTTGCAAACGGATTTTGCTTTGCGCGGTAAATTTTTCAGCCGGCAGATACTTGCTGTCAATTTCCACTTTTGCCGTACCACTGGCATCTTTGAACTCATAATGCTTGTGATCGATCTGGCGGATGATATTGCCCTCCAGCATGACACGGCTGTCGTCAGCGGCCTGCAAGGCCTTGGCAACGGTAGTCAGGGCCGGGGTGCTGCCTTCACCAACAAATTCAGCATGAGCAGCAAGCGGCAGGATGGCAGCGATACTCAGCATGGCGAGAACTTTTTTCATGATGTGTCCTTGTGTGGATGGAAAGTGCTTCACCATTTAAGTCTGATGAGCTTAAGCCATGCTTAAAGCAGTCATTAGCTTACCTGGCCTTTAGATCAGCACCCCTCCCCCGCAATCTGATCATCCATAAAAAAACCGCCCCCGAGGGGCGGTTTTTGCTTAACCGGCAGATGCAGGTTTAGGCGTTCAGTTCGCGAGCCAGGTACAGCCAGGTTTCCACCACGGTGTCCGGGTTGAGGGAGACGGTTTCGATACCCTCTTCCACCAGCCACTTGGCGAAGTCCGGATGGTCGGACGGGCCCTGACCGCAGATGCCGACATACTTGCCAGCCTTGCGGCAAGCCTGGATGGCCATGTGCAGCATGGCTTTCACGGCTTCGTTACGCTCGTCGAAGGTAGCAGCAATCGGGCCACCGGAGTCGCGGTCCACGCCCAGGGTAAGCTGGGTCATGTCGTTGGAGCCGATGGAGAAGCCGTCGAAGAACTGCAGGAACTTGTCGGCCAGCACAGCGTTGGTCGGCAGTTCGCACATCATGATCAGACGCAGGCCGTTTTCACCACGCTTCAGGCCATTCTCAGCCAGGATTTCCACAACCTTCTCGGCTTCAGCCAGGGTACGGACGAACGGGATCATCACTTCCACGTTGACCAGACCCATCTCGTCGCGCACCTTCTTGATGGCGCGACATTCCAGGTCGAAACAGTCACGGAAGGATTCAGCCACGTAGCGTGCAGCACCACGGAAACCGATCATCGGGTTTTCTTCGTGCGGTTCGTACAGCTGACCGCCGATCAGGTTGGCGTACTCGTTCGACTTGAAGTCGGACATGCGCACGATGACCTTTTTCGGAGTGAAGGCTGCGGCCAGGGTGGCAACACCCTCGGCAATCTTGTCCACGTAGAAGTCAACCGGGCTGGCGTAACCGGAGATGCGATCGCTGATGGTCGCTTTCAGGTCGGCCGGCAGGGTGTCGAATTCCAGCAGGGCTTTGGGGTGAATACCGATCTGACGGTTGATCACGAATTCCATGCGGGCCAGACCAACACCTTCGTTCGGCAGCTGCGCGAAGTCGAAGGCCAGTTCCGGGTTACCCACGTTCATCATGATCTTGACCGGAGCGGCAGGCATCTTGTCCAGCTCGAGGTCGATGATTTCCACGTCCAGCAGGCCATCGTAGATGTTGCCGGTATCGCCTTCGGCGCAGGAAACAGTCACCTGCATGCCTTCGGACAGTACGTCGGTGGCATCGCCACAGCCCACAACAGCCGGAATACCCAGTTCACGCGCAATAATGGCAGCGTGACAGGTACGGCCACCGCGGTTGGTGACAATGGCAGCAGCACGCTTCATCACCGGTTCCCAGTCCGGGTCGGTCATGTCGGTTACCAGCACGTCGCCCGGCTTCACGCGGTCCATTTCGGACGCGTCCTTGATGGTGCGTACGGTGCCCTGGCCAATCTTCTGACCAATGGCGCGGCCTTCGCACAGCACGGCGGACTTGCTGTTCAGACGGTAGCGGCGCAGGGTGTCCTTGCGGTCTTCCTGCGACTTCACGGTTTCCGGACGGGCTTGCAGGATGTACAGCTTGCCATCGCCACCATCACGGCCCCACTCGATGTCCATCGGGCGGCCATAATGTTTTTCGATGATCAGCGCGTATTCAGCCAGCTCGGCCACTTCGGCGTCGGTGATGGAGAATTGCTTGCGCAGTTCTGCCGGTACGTCCACGGTCTTGACCGAGCGGCCAGCCTGGGAAGCATCGGTGAATTCCATCTTGATCAGCTTGGAACCCATGTTCTTGCGCAGCACAGCCGGACGACCTGCTTTCAGGGTCGGCTTGTGAACGTAGAATTCGTCAGGGTTGACGGCACCTTGCACCACGGTTTCGCCCAAGCCATAGGAAGCGGTGATGAACACCACGTCTTCAAAGCCGGATTCGGTGTCGATGGTGAACATCACACCAGCAGCACCCGTGTCGGAACGCACCATGCGCTGTACACCGGCGGACAGGGCCACAACGTCGTGGGCAAAGCCTTTGTGCACGCGGTAGGAAATGGCGCGGTCGTTGTACAGGGAAGCAAAAACATGCTTCATGGCATCCTTGACGTTTTCAAGGCCACGAATGTTCAGGAAGGTTTCTTGCTGGCCTGCGAACGAGGCATCGGGAAGGTCTTCTGCGGTTGCAGAAGAACGGACTGCTACGGAAATATCTGCACCACCGGAATCGGCGACCATCTTGTCCCAGGCAGTCTTGATATCTTCATCAAGCTTGGCCGGGAAAGGCGTATCGATAATCCACTGGCGGATTTCCTTGCCAACGCGGGCCAACTCGGTCACGTCGTCGATGTCCAGTTTGGACAGCGCGGCGCTGATCTTGTCAGCCAGGCCATTGTGCTGGAGGAAATCACGGTAGGCATCCGCAGTAGTCGCAAAACCACCGGGGACTCGGACGCCCGAGCCTGCCAATTGACTGATCATTTCGCCCAGGGAGGCATTCTTGCCGCCTACCTGTTCAACGTCAGTCATGCGCAGTTTCTCGAACCAGATGACGTAGTTCTCTGCCATCACTTCACTTCCTGTATTGGATTGGACGGATAGAAAACCCGCATTCTAGCCGAATACCACCGCGTTTGCGTAGCCCATTTTGCGGCGCACAACACAAGGGTTTGCCCCATATCAATGCAAACAAGGCTGATGAATGGTCAATCCGGGGGCGTTTCTTTGCAGATTTGTGACTGAGATGTAGTGTGGCGACTACAACAAAAACCATGGTGGTGGCGGATCAGGGCCAGATCATGGCAAAAACAGCATCAACGCCGACCCGCTGCCGTCGCAAGGGCGACGAGGGGTATAATCTGTCACAACTTTTTTCCCATTGCTTCCGAAACAGGTGCATCCATGCCACACCGCCGCTCCGCCTTTTTCATTTCTGACCGCACCGGCATCACCGCCGAATCGCTGGGCAACACCCTGCTGACCCAGTTTGACACGCTGGATTTCAAGCGCGAAGCCATCCCCTTCATCGATACGGTGGAAAAAGCCCAGGTCGTGGCCCACCACATTCGCGCGGTGGCTGAGGCGGACGATCTCAAGCCTCTGGTGTTCACCAGCATCGTCAACCCGGAAGTGCGCGAAGTGCTGCACATCGACAATGCGCTGGTGGTGGATTTCTTCGACACTTTCATTGGCGAACTGGAAGCCGAGCTGGGCCAGAAGGCCTCGCTCACCCTGGGCAAGGCGCATGGCGTGGGCAGCGAGGAGAAATACGACCACCGTATCGAGGCGGTGAACTTCTCGCTCAATCACGACGATGGCGTGAAGCTGAAAGACCTGGCCGAGGCCGATGTGATTCTGGTGGGCGTGTCCCGCTCCGGCAAAACGCCCACCTGCCTGTACCTGGCGCTGCAATACGGCATCAAGGCAGCCAACTACCCGCTCACCCCGGAAGACCTGGACAGCCCCACCCTGCCCAAGATGTTGCTGCCCTATCGCAACAAGATGTTCGGCCTCACCATCGACCCGGCCCGCCTGCACCACATCCGTCAGGAACGTCGCCCGGATTCGCGCTACGCCAGCCTGGACAACTGCCATTTCGAGGTGAACGAGGCCGAATCGATGTTCCGCTTCCACGGTGTGCCCTTCATCAGCACCACGCACAAATCGATCGAGGAGATCGCCACCACCATCATGCACAAGGCCACACTGAGCCGTCGCTTCTGAGAGTGGGAACGGCTCACAAAACCCCTGTTGCTGCGTTGCGCCTCCTTGCCGTACCCCGTGTACTGTCTGCGTCGGCGCGCCTTGCCCCAGGGGAGCTACGCTGTTTTGTGAGCCGCTCCAGTCATTTGCACAAAACCCCTGGGTGGTTGTTCCTCCTTGTCGTGCCCCTTGTACTGTCTGCGTCGGCGCGCCTTGCCACAGCGACGCTACGCTGTTTTGCGAGCAGCCCGGAAAGCCGCTGAGCAAACCGGCTGCGGCATTGTGGCAAGGTGCAAGGCATAGTGCTTGACGCCTGCCGCTGCGCCGTGGTGTGATAGAAAACATGAACTCCCGCATCGCATTCGCATCCTTCAACTGGTGGTGGCGCCTCTTCTGAGGTGGCACCGGCGACTGCGCACGCATATAACCCGGAGGCTGCCGACAAGGCGGATCCGGGTTTTGTTTTGTCTACGTTCCGCCTTGTCGATGGTTTCCGTTACTTGATCAGCAACAGGAACACGACATGAAACCGAGCGACATCACTTCCCAGGACATCATTCTCACCGGCGACCGCACCACCGGTTCGCTGCACCTTGGCCATTACGTAGGCTCGCTGCGTAACCGCGTGCTGCTACAAGACCGCTGCCAGCAATTCCTGCTGCTGGCCGACGCCCAGGCGCTGACCGACAATATGGGCAATTACCTGAAAGTGCGTGACAACGTGCTGCAAGTGGCGCTGGATTATCTGGCGGTAGGCATCGACCCGGCCAAGAGCACCATCTTCATCCAGAGCCTGGTGCCGGAGCTGACCGAGCTGGCGTCTTACTACCTCAATCTGGTGACGGTATCGCGATTGGAACGCAACCCCACCATCAAGGATGAAATAAAACAACGCGGCTACGAGCGCGACATCCCCGCCGGCTTCCTCACCTACCCTGCCGCCCAGGCCGCCGACATCACCGCCTTCAAGGCCACCATCGTGCCGGTGGGTGAAGACCAGATTCCGATGATCGAACAGACCAATGAAATCGTGCGTCGCTTCAATGCCAGCGTGGAAACCGCACCAATACTGGTGGAAGCCAAGGCCATGGTGCCGGAAGTAGGTGCCCGCCTGCCTGGCATCGACGGCAAGGCCAAGATGTCCAAATCGCTGGGTAACACCCTCACCCTGTCCGCCAGCGCCGATGAAATCCGCCAGGCGGTGAAGATGATGTACACCGACCCCAATCACCTGCGCGTGTCCGACCCCGGCCAGGTGGAAGGCAATGTGGTGTTCAGCTATCTGGATGCCTTCCATCCCAATATCGAACTGGTCAAGCGCCTGAAGGACCACTACCGCCTGGGCGGGCTGGGCGACAGCGTGATCAAGCAGCATCTGGAAGAATGCCTGCAGGAACTGCTGGCCCCCATCCGCCAGCGCCGCGAGGAATACGCCCGCGACCCGGCCGCCGTACTGGCCATGCTGAAGGAAGGCACGGCGCGTGCCCGTCAGGTGGCCGCCGTTACCCTGAGTGAAGTGAAGGCAGCCATGGGGCTGAACTACTACTGATCCGCCGGCATTCGTGATGGCAACACGGCTACCCGGCGGCGGGTGGCCGCCAACAGGAGAAGCACCCATGGAATTTGTCTATCAATGCCAGAATCTGGATGAAGTACGCACGCAAATCGACCGTATCGACCGTGCGCTGGTATCGCTGCTGGCCGAACGCGGCCTGTATGTGAAACAGGCCGCCGGCTTCAAACACAGCAACGAGGAAGTGGAAGGCGGCAAGCGGGTGGATCAGGTGATGCGCCGGGTGGAAAAGCTGGCAGGCGAACTGGGAGCAGACCCCAGGCTGACCGCAGAGGTGTACCGCACCATGATCAGCCACTTCATTGCCAGTGAACTGCAGGAATTCGCCAGCATGGGCAAACCGCTGCCTACGGCTTAGACTGTCAACCTGTCTTCATCCTTCAGGAAACGACCATGACGCTGCTGCGCCCCCTGTTGCTGGCTGCCAGCCTGTGCAGCCTGCTTCCCCAGGCCCGGGCCGAGGAAGTTGGCAAGGTATCCACCACCTTCCGCCTGCTCAGCCCCAATGACAAGGTGGTGGTGGAAGCCTTCGACGACCCATCTGTAGCCGGCGTGGCCTGTTATGTCTCGCGTGCCCAGACCGGTGGCTACAGCGGTGCGGTAGGTCTGGCCAAAGACCCGTCGCGCTTTTCCGTCGCCTGCCGCCAGATTGGCAGCATCAGTTTTGCCAAACCGCTGCCAAAACAGGAAGAAGTATTCAAGGAAAGTGCGTCCTTCATCTTCAAGCATGTGCGGGTGGTGCGCATTGTCGATGCCAGACGCAATACCCTGGTGTATCTGACTTACTCCGACAAGCTGGTCGACGGCAGCCCGGATAATGCGGTCACCGCGGTACCGGTGAGCGGCCAGAACATTCCGCAGAAGTAAGCGGTGGTGTCGATGAACCACACACCGGACCGCCCCACCCCTACCCTGCAACTGGCTGGGCAGTTGTGGGATTTCCTGTCAGCAGGCCGAGGACATCAAGCCTGCGATGTGCTGGTGGTGTGCGGTTCTTACGACCTGAGAGTGGCAGAGCATGCTGCGGCCCTGCTGCAACAGGGCATTGCCCCATACATGCTGATCAGCGGCAATACCGGCAACTGGACCCGCGATTTGTGGAACAGGCCGGAGGCCGAAGTGTTTGCCGAGCGCGTGCTATCCCTCGGCATCAAGCCACAGCAAATAGTGCTGGAGCCACTGGCACGCAGCTTTGCCGAGAACCTGTCCTTTGCGCGCGCCCTCTGCCCGGATGCACAGAGTGTTACCTTCGTCACCAAGCCCAACTCCATCCGCCGCGTCACCCAGACCCAGCCGATACACTGGCCGGATATCGACTTCTCCGTCGATGCGCCGGACTTCGCCTTTCCCTGGGGCGTGTCCAATATGGTGGGGGTATTTGGCCTGATCGAAGAAATGGTGGGCGATGTACACCGCCTGCTGCGCTATCCGCGGCTGGGTTTTCAGCATGCACTACCCATCCCGGCCGAGGTGCTGGATGCCTGGCAACAACTGATTGCACTGGGTTACAACCGCCATCTGCTGCGCGGCAGCGCGCTGGATGACCTGCCCGCACCACGCGGCTAGACAGCAGGATGACGCGTTACAGCTGCACACGCAGCCCGTCGTAGCCCACTTCCACCCCCGGTGGACACAGTGCCGACAAGGCATGGTATTCCAGCCGGTGGATCATGTGGATCAACACCGTGCGGCGGGCGCCGATACGCGCCGCCCACTCCAGCGACTGATGGAAACCCAGGTGCGAGGGATAGCCGTCCATGTTCAGGCAATCCAGAAACAGCACATCCAGCCCTTGCAGCAGTGCCAGGCTCTCATCCGGGATATGCGACAGGTCGGTCAGCCAGGCGGCATTGCCAATGCGCCAGCCCAGGCAGGGCCAACTGCCGTGTTGCAAGGGAATGGGGGTAATGGACAGGCCATCATGTTCGAACGGACCATCCACCACTTCCGGTAGCAGCACCGGCTTGTCCCACACTTTTGAAGGTGCTTGCAGCGCATAGCCAAAGCGGCTGGTGATGTTGTCCATGGTAAAGGCATTGCCGTACAGCACTACTGCACCTTGCTTGACGTAGCAGAAGGCGCGCAGATCGTCGATGCCGTTCAAATGATCGGCATGCGGATGGGTGTACAGCACGGCATCCACCTGACGGATGCCCTCGCGCAGCGCTTGCTGGCGCAGGTCAGGCCCGGTGTCGATCAGCAGGCCGCGCTCGCCGCAGCGGATATAGGCCGAGCAGCGGGTACGATGATTGCGTGGGTCTGCAGAAGTGCAGGTGTCACACTGGCAGCCAATGGCCGGGGTACCGGAGCTGGAACCGCAACCCAGGATGGTGATTTCCATTTCGCCTACACGTGGAGCCGTCATCGCGTCAGGCCGCCCGCCCGGCTTGCGGGCGCTGGATCTTGCTGAACAGGCGATAGAAGTTGTCGCTGGTGGCGGCGGCAACTTCCTCGAAACTGATGCCGCGCAGTTCGGCAATATGCTCGGCCACATGCCGCACATAAGCCGGCTCGTTCAGCTTGCCTCGGTAAGGCACCGGAGCCAGATAGGGCGAGTCGGTTTCCACCAGCATGCGCTCCAGCGGCATTTTCTGTGCCACTTCCTTGATTTGTGCAGCGTTCTTGAAGGTCACGATGCCGGAGAAGGAAATGTAAAAACCGATCTCCAGCGCAGCCTGTGCCACTTCCCAGTTTTCGGTAAAACAGTGCATCACCCCGCCACATTGCTCGGCACCTTCTTCACGCAGGATACGGATGGTGTCGGCGGCAGATTCACGGGTATGAATGATCAACGGCAAACCTGCACGCTTTGCCGCGCGGATGTGGGTACGGAAACGCTGGTGCTGCCATTCCAGATCACCCTTGCACCAGTGGTAGTCCAGCCCGGTTTCGCCAATGCCCACCACGCGCGGGTGAGCCGCATGGGCCAGCAGCTCCTCCTCGCTGAATTCTTCTGCTTCCGGGTCATCCGGATGAATGCCGACGGTGGCGTACAGATTGGCATGGTTTTCCGCCAGTGCCAGCACTTCGGGATATTTGGGCCGCGACACACCGATCACCAGCGCCAGCTCGACACCGTTGTGCTGCATATTGCCCAGCACCTCGGGCAGACGGCTGGAGAGATCGGGAAAATTGATATGGCAGTGCGAATCGACAAGCATGGTGTGTGTTCTGGCTGGCAGTGCCGCCGGCGCTAGCCGGACGGCAGGGTTTACATGGTATGGGTGGGGCGGCTGGAATTGAGCACACCGCCCAGCAGGGTTTCAATCTTGGCCTTGGCCTGATTGCCGGCATCGCCGTAGGCAAACTCCACACCAATGCCCTGCACACGGCTGTTGTTGGCCCCGGCCGGGGTAATCCACACCACCTTGGCCTGCACGGCAATTTTCTGCGGTTCATCCATCAGCGTCAGCAACAGGAAGACTTCTTCACCCAGTTTCATTTCCTTGTTGGTAGGAATGAAAATCCCCCCGGTTTTCAGGAAGGGCATGTAGGCCGCAAACAGGGCACTGCGCTCCTTGATGTGCAGCGACAGCACGCCGGGGCGTGCGGAATCGGGGCGAGGCGTATTGTCCATTGCGCATATCCGCTATTGATGATTGAAGCGCCGAATCATTCGGCAAGCTGTTGCATGGCAAGTACTTCCGGGGCACACCGTGTCAACCTTGGCGGCCACCGGCAAAAATCTTCAGGTAATCCATCAGCAAGGCTTCCAGCTGCAGCCGGGTATTGAGCGTGTGCTGACCAAACGGGGCCAGCTGCTGCAAGGCATCCTGGCAGCGCATCAGCGCCACCGGGTCACAACGCTGTACCAGCGCCTGCAACACCTGCTGCTTGTCTGGATGATAGCGGACAATCCCCGCCAGACTCAAACCAGCCAGATCATGCAGCCATTTCATCAGCCAGCCCAGCGGAATGGCCAAGGGCAGCTTTTGCTTGTCCACCAGCTCGGCCAGGCTGAGGATGCTGGCGAATGTCGGTTGCCCCAGCCCGTCAATGAACTGGCTGCGCAGCTTGGCCAGTACCGGGTCGTGGTCAAACAAGGGCGCGCCGCCGTGATGGGCCAGTTCAGTGTCCGCATTTTCCACCCCTTGTTGCTGCAACCAGGCCAGCGCCTGGGCTGGCGTGGGCGCAGACAGCGGAAACTGGCGGCAACGGCTGCGGATGGTGGGCAACAGACGCTGGGCAGCCTGTGCCACCAGCAGGAACAGTACATCCTGCGGCGGCTCTTCCAGAATTTTCAGCAAGGCATTGGCGGCTGCCGGGTTCAGGTTTTCTGCCGGTTCCACCACGATGATGCGTCGCCCGGCTCGGTGGGCAGTGAGGTGGGCAAACTCGATGACTTCACGCACCGCTTCAATCTTGATCAAGGGCAGCTTGCGGCCGGGTTTGGCTTCCTTGCCCTCTTCTTCGTCATCGGTTTGCGGGGACAGCCGACGGAAATCCGGATGGGTACCGTGGGCAAACCAGCGGCAGGCTTCGCACTGTCCGCAGGGTTGGTGATCAGCCTGCAGCTGCTCGCACAGCAGCGACTGGGCCAGATGCAGGGCAAACTCCAGCTTGCCGGTGCCTGCCGGGCCGATGAACAGCCAGGCATTGGGCAGGCGTGTGCGTTCGCCGTTCAGCCGCTGCCAGTCCTGCTCTTGCCAGGGAAACAGCATCAGCGTTGCTCCAGCAAGGCTGCCAGATGACCGGCAATGTCCTGTTGCAACTGGGCAATGCTGCGGGTGGCATCCAGAATGCGAAAGCGGGAATCAGCGGCGGCACGCTGCAAGTAGGCATCACGCACGCGCTGGTGGAAGTCGGCCTTTTCCTGCTCGAAACGGTCCAGCTGACGGCTGCCGGCCATGCGCTGCTTGGCCACATCCAGCGGCACATCAAACAGCAGGGTCAGATCAGGCTGCAGGCCTTGTTGTACCCAGTCTTCCAGCGCGGCAATGCGCTCGGTCGGCACACCACGACCACCACCCTGAAAGGCAAAAGTGGAGTCGGTAAAGCGGTCGGACACCACCCAGCGTCCGGCCTGCAGCGCAGGGCGGATCACACTGGACACCAGTTGCTGGCGCGAGGCAAACATCAGCAGGGTTTCGGCATCCAGTGACACCTCGGTATCCACCGCCAGCAGCAAGGCGCGGATGTGTTCGCCGAGCGGCGTGCCACCGGGCTCGCGGGTGAACTCGGCCGCAATGCCATGTGTACTCAACCAGTCGCGGATAAAGCCCAGGTGGGTGCTTTTGCCGGCACCGTCTATGCCTTCCAGCGTGATGAAGCAGCCAGTCCGACTAGTCATTGGAGCCTTTCTTCAGAATGTATTTGCGCACCGCCTGATTATGCTCGTCCAGCGTGGCCGAGAAATAAGAGCTGCCATCGCCCTTGGCCACAAAATAAAGGGCCGAGGAGTTGGCCGGATTGGCTGCGGCTTCCAGCGCGGCCTTGCCGGGCATGGCAATAGGCGTGGGCGTCAGGCCGTTGCGGGTATAGGTATTGTAGGGCGTGTCGCGGCGCAAGTCGGCCTTGCTGATATTGCCATGATAGGCGCTGCCCATGCCGTAGATGACCGAAGGGTCGGTCTGCAGGCGCATGCCCTTGTTCAGGCGATTGACAAACACCGCGGCCACCAGCGGCCGGTCTGCGTCCAGCGAGGTTTCCTTTTCCACCAGGCTGGCCATGATCAGCAATTCATACGGCGTGTGATAAGGCAGATCGGCCTTGCGTGCCGACCAGGCGGCATCCAGCTTTTGCTGCATGGTGTTGTAGGCGCGGCGATAGAGTTCCAGATCACTGCTGCCGGGGGTGAACAGATAGGTGCTGGGGAAGAACAGGCCCTCGGCCTGCACGCCATCCAGCCCCAGTTGTTGCAGCAACTGGGCATCAGTCAAATCGCGCGCTTCGTGTTTGATGTCCGGATTGCGGTCAATCGCCTGACGGAACTGGCGGAAATTCCAGCCTTCAATCAAGGTCAGGCTGGCCTCATCCGGGTGGCCGTCGGCCAGGCGCTGCAGGATGTCCCACATCGATGCACTATCGCTGAACTGGTACAAACCGGCCTTGATCTTGCGGTCCATGCCCTGCATGCGACCCAGCAGCATCATGATGTTGCGGTTGCGGATCACCCCTTCATCTGCAAGGCTGCGTGCCACCTGACCCAGCGTACGATTGGGGCCGATGGTCAGCTTGTAGGGGGATTGCGGCAGGTCGACCGGAATGACCACCACCCAGCCCAGCCAGGCAACAGCGGTGAGCACGGCCAGCAACAGGATGCGAGGCCACAAGGCGGGGGATTTTCGTCTGGGTTTGGCAGGCACGGCAGATATCGACGACAGGGTGATTGGGCAAGGGTGTGATGATACCAGCAAGGGCCGTCGCTGGCATGCCACATGGGACGGATCGCCGTGTGCCTGCCATTGACCGGTTTTGCATGCGAGCCAGCAACACATTGTCATGACGGCTATAGTAAGCGCTGCGCCTGGCCACCAATAAGAGGGAACTCCCGGCCCGCCGCCTTCTCCCATGCTGCACACCACATACCGGAGACACCTGCAATGAAGCCGTTTTTCCGCCTTGCCTGCGCCATCATCGCCCTGGGCCTCAGCCACCACGCCATGGCCGGGGAAAATCCGCAGCATTTGTTCAATCTGCCGCCGGAAGCCTTTCAGCCCAATCCGAAAGTGCCCGGCCAGATGATTTATCTCAAACCCGGCACAGATCTGAAACAGTACCACGCAGTCATTCTGGAGCCGCTGTCCTTCCTGGAGCGGCAGAACGACGGCAATTGGCAACTCTTGGTCTCCGCCGAAAAAAACAAGATAGACAGCTTGTACCGCATGAGCATGGAAACGGCACTGCGCAAAGAGAAAATCCGGGTAGTCACCGAACCGGGGCCGGGTGTGGCACGCCTGCGCCTGGCGGTCACCGGCTTCCAGCAGGACAAGCCGGGCCTGGCGGTCAGCGACATCCTGCCGATCAAGGCAGCGTTCAATCTGGCACGTTTCGCCACCGGCACCGACCCCTATCTGCTGAAGGTGTCCACCATGGGCCAACTGGAAGACTCGCAGGAGCATACCTTGCTGGCTGGCGGCGTCAATCTGATCGAGAACCCAGGCAGCAAGACCAGGGATGAAGCGATTACCGCGGATTTACTGAAGAAGATGATCAAAAACTGGACAGCCAAAAACGCCAGCCAACTGGCACAGGCGCTGTCGCCCGCCAATTGAGCCTATCAGGAACAAATTCTGACAAGCGTTGTAACAATCCGTAATGGATAAAGCAGTAAAATCCGTTTATGTTACGCTGCACAAGCAACAGAACATTCTGCTTGTTAACCGGGATACTTCCCACTCAACCAAAAGGAAACTGCAATGCGCAAATTCGTGATGATGGCACTGTTGACCCTGGCCACCGCCAATGTTGCTCTGGCAGCCGATGCCAGCTGTGACGCCAAGGCAGCCGAGAAGAAACTGGCTGGTGCCGCCAAGGCCAGCTTCCTGAAGAAATGTGAGAAGGACAGCAAGGCTGCTGCACCGCAAGCCATGTGTGAAGGCAAGGCCGCCGACAAGAAACTGGCTGGCGCCGCCAAGAACAGCTTTGTGAAGAAGTGCGTGAAAGACGCTGCTTCCGCAGCCAAGTAAGCATGCCGGCGGGCCGGACCGGCCCGCCATCCACTCCCCACTCCCCACTCCCCACTCCCCACTCCCCACTCCCCACTCCCCACTCCCCACTCCCCACTCCCCACTCCCCACACCCAAGCTCCAGCTCCAGCTCCAGCTCCAGCTAAAAACTTGCCTCATCCGTCTGCCCACGTCAAAATACATCGGATGATTGGATGAATAGAGACAAAACATGCTGCCACTGCACCAGGCCAGACGCTCGCTGGTAGACCTTGCCGTCGAAGATATCGGCCAGCGCCTTGCCGCCGGTCAATGGCCGGTCGACAGCCGCATCCCCACCGAACCGGAACTGGCAGCCTTGCTGGGCATCAGCCGCAACACCGTACGCGAGGCCGTGCGGGTATTGCTGTATGCCGGCTTGCTGGAGGTGCGGCAGGGAGACGGCACCTATGTCCGGGCCACCACCAGCCCGGCCGAGGCCATGCGTGCCATCAGCCGGGCCAGCCTGCGCGAGCAACTGGAAGTCCGCGCCCTGCTGGAAGAACATACCGCCCGCCTGGCCGCACAACGCGCCAGCCCACAGGATGTGGTACGCATCGCCCACCTGCTGACGGTACGCGGCGAGCAACAGCAGTATCCGGACGCCGCCGACTTCATCCACCGTGACCTGGACTTTCATCTGGCCATTGCCGAGGCCAGTGGCAATGCGGCACTGGCCGAGCTGTACCGCTATTTCACCCTGACGGTGCAGGACAGCATCCTGCGCACCATGCATGACGAAGCCCTGCCCGACCCCGACCTGGCCTCGCATCAGGCCATTGTCGATGCCATTGCCAATGGAGATGGCAGCGCCGCAGGCAAGGCTGCGGCTGCGGTTACCCGCCCCCTGCTACAGATACTGGACAGCCTGTTGCCAGTCAGCCCGGCCAGCCCCACTCCACCGACACCCACACGAGATTGAGCATGCCCCCTCCATTACCCAGCAACAGCAAGCTGTTGGCAGAAGAACTACTGATTGATGCCGAAATCGACGACGAGGGCGTGCAGCAACAAGCCCCTCCCGCTCGCACACGCGCCATGCTGGTGCTGGGCATGGTGCTGATCGGCATCAATCTGCGCCCTGCACTTTCCAGCCTGGCTCCGGTGCTGGACCAGGTAAAGCACGACCTTGGCCTGACAGCAACCATGGCCAGCCTGCTCACCACCCTGCCGGTGCTGTGTCTGGGCCTGTTCGGCCCGCTGGCACCGCAGCTGGCGCGCCGCTTTGGCAGTGAACGCAGCATTGCCGGCGCGCTGTTGCTGCTGAGCATCGGCATCCTGCTGCGCAGCCAGCTGGGCTATGTCGGCTTGCTGCTGGGTGCCTTGTTTTCCGGCGCGGCCATCGGCATTTGCGGTGTGCTGCTGCCGGGTATTGTCAAACGGGATTTTGCCGACCGGGCCGGGCTGATGACCGGGGTGTACACCATGGCCCTGTGTCTGGGTGCAGCGCTGGCAGCCGGTGCCACCGTGCCGCTGGATCAGCTGTTTGGCCACAGCTGGCAAGCGGCACTGGCGTTCTGGGCCACACCGGCTTTGCTGGCTTTGATTGCCTGGTGGCCACAGCTTTCAGGCCGGCAAGCACAGCATGCCGGCCACTGGCAGGTCAGCGGCTTGTGGCGCGATCCACTGGCCTGGCAAGTCACCGCCTATATGGGTTTGCAGTCTTCGCTGTCTTACATCGTGTTTGGCTGGATGCCGTCCATGCTGATCGAACGGGGCCTCTCGCCCTTACAGGCCGGGCTGCTGATGTCACTGTCCATCATGACGCAGGTACTTTCCTCGCTGGGCGTTCCCTTGCTGGCACAGCGCGGGGCCGACCAGCGCCTGCCGATTGCCTGCGTGATGAGTTTCACCCTGGCCGGGCTGCTGGGCATGCTGTATGCGCCGGTTGGCCAGCTTTGGGCGTGGGCGGTATTGCTGGGCATCGGTCAGGGCGGCGCTTTCAGCATGGCTCTGAGCCTGCTGGTATTGCGGGCGCCGGATGCGCATGTGGCCGCCCATCTGTCCGGCATGGCCCAGGGCGTGGGCTATACCGTGGCCGCATGCGGCCCGCTTGCCGCCGGCATCATCCACGACATGGCAGGCAACTGGGCACCGGTGGGCTGGTTGTTTGGCGGCATTGCCGTGACAGCGCTCTGCTCCGGCGTGCTGGCAGGCAGAAAGAAAACGGTGAAGGCACAAGCCCGGCGTCTGGATTGAATCCGGACGCAACGCTTGCCTGTCAGGCGTGCGGCCTGGCCACTACCCCATAGCGCTGCCACAGCTCAGCCAGACTGTGGCGGCTCAATGGCAAGGGGTGTGCCGCCAGTTGCAAGCTGGCCGGCAGGCGGGTGATGTCGCCATCCCAACCGGCCAGCCCTGCAGCGGCGATGTCCGGCAGGTCGCGATCATCCACCACGGCCAGTTCTCCGGCGATTTCAATGAACAGCTGTCCGTCCTCGGTCATGAAAGCCTCGCGGGCCTGTACATCATCGTCACACGGCAGGGTTTGCCAGCGGCCATCCTGCAGACGTGCCACCAGCGGTGCAGCATCCAGGCTGACAAACACTTTTTGCGGCCCGTTCTGCACGTAATAACGGCCCTGGGCATCACGGCTGTAATTGCGGTTAAAAAAAGCCACCATGCCATCGTGGCTCAGCCTTTCCTCCCGTATCCACCACTGGCCGCGGGCATCCAGCCGCAACCAGCCGAATACTGCCGGGACATTGGGCCACTTGGCCATGGCAGCCAATACCTGGGAATCCATCTCCAAACTCCTTGCAGGCTTTCCTGCCTGCTTTGTCATGGCACGGCGTCGCCTGACGCCGCTCATACGGAACGCAATACCGCCAATGGTGAAGTACGTGTCACCCGTCCCACCAGAGGCCACCCCGCCAGCATGACCACCAGCATGCCACAGCCCATGCCCAAAGGCAGCAAGCCTGCATTGACGCTCCACGGCAGGTTGAACAACTTGCTGGCGGCAATTCCACCCACACCCATTGCCCCCAGTGCGGCCAGCAGGCCAGTGAAGGCCCCCAGCCAGGCCAGTTCAGCCAGAATCACCGCACGGACCTGACGGTCCGAGGCGCCCAGTGCGCGCATCAGGGCAATATCGAACAGGCGCTCGTCACGGGTAGCAGCCAGTGCCGCCCACAACACCAGCACACCGGCCGCCAGCGCCAGCACAAACATGGCTTCGATGGCACGGGTCAGCTTGTCCACCATGGCCCGCACCTCATCCAGAATAGCGCTGACATCGATGATGCTGATATTGGGGAAGGCCGCAACCAGCCGGTTGGCAAAGTCTTCCTGGGCGGTATCCAGGCGGAAACTGCTGATCCAGCTGGCTGGCTGCTGTTGCAACAGGGATGGCGGGGCCAGCACGAAGAAATTCACCCGGAAACTGTCCCAGGCCACGCTGCGCAGGCTGGTGACCATGGCGCGGTATGTCGTGCCGCCGATATCAAATGCCAGCGTGTCGCCCAGCCTGATGCCCAGTGTTCTGGCCAGTCCTTGCTCCACGGAAAACTGCGGCCTTGCTTTTGCTTGCCACCACTGACCGGACAGGATGCGGTTGCCTTCCGGCAGCTCATCCCGCCAGGAAAGATTGAATTCACGCTCGGCCAGCCGTCTTGCCTGTTCATCTTGCAGTGCCGAAGGCCGTACCGGCTTGTCATTGATGGCCAGCAGGCGGCCACGAATCATCGGCGACAATGCCGGTGCCGGCAGGCCAGCCGTCACAAACTGCTGTTGCAGGGCGGCACGCTGGCCTTGCTGGATATTGATGACAAACTTGTTGGGCGCATCGACAGGCACACTTTTTTGCCAGGCGGCAATCAGGTCGTCACGCACCACGGTAAGGGTGAGCAAGGCCATGATGCCCACCGCCAATGCCACGATCTGCACGATGGCCAGCCAGGGGCGGCGCGCCAGGTTCGCCACCCCGTAACGCCAGCCCACCTGCCGCCCTGCGGGCAGGCGTCGCAGCAAGGACAGCATGCCCCAGGCCAGCAGGCCGACACCGGCAAAAAAAGCCAGCATGCCACCCAGCAGCCAGGCCGCCAGTAGCAGATCATCCATTTGCCATGCCGCCAGCAGCAGCAACACCAGCACAGCCAGCAAGGGTGCCACCAGACTGCTGCGCAGCAGCGGGACGTCATTGCGCAGCACCGCCAGCGGCGATACCTGACGAATCGCCAGCAGCGGGGGCAGCGCGAGGCCCGCCAGTAACAGCAGCGATGCCGCGGGCCCCAGCAGCCAGCTTTGCCAGCCAGGGTTGGGCAGTACTTCACCAACAAAACGGCTGCTCAACTGCATCAGGCCCAGCTGCACGGCAAAACCCGCCAGCGTGCCCAGCACACCACTGAGCAGGCCCAGTAACAGGAACAGGCAGACAAACAGACCCAGCACCTCGGATGAGGTCAGCCCCATGCAGCGCAATACCGCCACTGGCTGCCAGTGCCGTGCCAGATAGCGCCGCACCGCCAGCGCCACAGCGGCGGCGGACAGGGCTACGGTCAGCATGGCGGTGAGGCCAAGAAAGCGTCGGGCCCGCTCCAGTGCGGTGCGGATTTCCGGGCGTGCTTCTTCCACGTTTTCCAGGCGGCTGCCAGCTGGCAAGCGCGCCGCCAGCCATTGCCGCAGGTCGCTGATCTGACGGTCATCCCCGGCCAGCATCAGCCGCCAGCGCGCCCGGCTGCCTTCCTGAATCAGCCCGGTGGCGGCCAGGTCGGCACTGTTGAACATCAGCCGTGGCACAAAATTGTACAAATCCATGGCGCCATCCGGCTCGCGCAGGATTTCGCCATCCAGTTGCAGCGCGATATTGCCGACATTGATACGCTCGCCCAGCTTCACCCCCAGCTTGCGCAGCAGGCGCGCATCGGCCCATACCATGCCAGCTGCCGGGTGCAGCTTACCCGTCTGCAACTGACCGCCCATCCGGCGCACCGTCACTTCACCGCGCAGAGGATAGCTGTTGCTGACTGCCTTGTAAGTGGCCAGCGTAGCCTGGCCCTGGGCAAACACCATGGAGGGAAAGCTGATGTTATCGGCCAGTTGCAGACCGCGGCGTTGCGCCTCCTGGCGGATGGCGGCCGGGGCCGGCTGATTGCTGTTGAGCACCAGGTCAGCCGCCAGCAGCTGGGTGGCCTGGGTGGTGAGCGCCCGCGCCACCCGGTCGGAAAAGAAGCTGACACTGGTCAGCGCGGTCACCGCCACCAACAGCGCAAGGGCCAGAATGCTCAGCTCGCCAGAGACGATTTCCCGCCGCACAAAGCGGGCAGCCAACAACAGGCGGCTCCACCAGCTCATGCACGCGCTCCATTCAGACGGCCGTCCACCAGACGGTAGATGGCATCGCAACGGCTGGCCAGTTCATTGTCGTGAGTTACCAGCACCAGCGAGGTATGCTGTTCGCTATTGAGCTGAAACAACAGGTCGATGATCTGGCGGCCGGTGGCGGCATCCAGATTCCCGGTGGGTTCGTCGGCAAACAGGATGCCCGGATGGATGGCAAACGCGCGTGCCAGCGCCACACGCTGCTGCTCGCCACCGGACAGGTGCCTGGGGTAATGGCGCAGCCGGTGTGCCAGGCCGACATGGCCCAGCATCTGGCTGGCGGTGTCACGCGCATCCTTGTGCCCGGCCAGCTCCAGCGGCAGCATCACGTTTTCCAGTGCGGTCAGTTGCGGCATCAGCTGGAAATTCTGGAACACGAACCCCACCTTGTCCCTGCGCAGCAAAGCGCGGCCATCCTCGCTCAGGCCGGACAGCGACTGGCCAAACAGGGAGACATCGCCCTGACTGGGCTGGTCCAGTCCGGCCAGCAAGGACAGCAAGGTGGATTTGCCAGAACCGGAAGCTCCGACAATGGCCACACTCTCCCCCGCTTGTACGCTCAGGCTGGCCGCGTGCAGGATGTCCAGCGGCGCGCCGTTGAAAACAACTTGTTTGGCCAGATCCCGCGCCGACAATACCGCCTTGTCATGTATTGGAGTCATATGCTTTCTGCAAAATTGAAGCTGTGGTGCACGCTGTGCATCAGCCTGCTGGCCTTGCCGGTCAGCGCCGCCACCATTCTGGTGATGGGCGACAGCCTGTCGGCCGGTTACGGCCTTACACCGGGGCAAGGCTGGGTCAGCCTGTTACAACAGGATCTGGAGCCAAAGCACCGGATTATCAATGCCAGTATCTCGGGCGAAACCAGCGACGGGGGCCTCACGCGGCTGCCCGATGCCTTGCGCCGTCACAAACCCGACATCGTGGTGCTGGAACTGGGTGCCAACGATGGCCTGCGTGGCTTGCCGCTGAACCGCATGGAAAACAACCTGCAGCAGATGGTAGACCTGTCGCGCAAGGCGGCAGCCCGGGTGGTGCTGGTGGGCATGGCCTTGCCAAGCAACTATGGCCCGCAATACACCGCAGAGTTCCGTGCGGTGTACGACCGTGTTGCCAAGCGCAACCAGCTGGCCTATGTCCCGCTGCTGGTGGCCGGCTTTGCCACCGACATCAGCAAATTCCAGCCGGACGGGCTACACCCGGTGGCCAGCGTACAAGCTACCATGATGCGCACCGTCAAGGCCAAGCTGCCCTTGAAATAAAACTTCAGGAAGAGTGGGAGAACCCCTGCAGCACAGGGGTGGCCAGCTCGCTGGCCATGCAGATGCGATTGCGGCCGCGATGCTTGGCAGCATACAGCGCCATGTCGGCCTGTTGCAGGCTGTGGTTCACCGGGTCGCCGGGCTGACAGGCAACCACGCCGGCAGAAACGGTTTGCTGCCAGGAGGCCGGCAGCGCTTCCCAGCGCGAGGTTGACAGCTGCTGGCGAATGGCATCCAGCACGGCGGCCAGTTCCGCCGCCGGCTGCTGCGGTGCCAGCACGACAAACTCCTCTCCCCCGTAACGGTACAACTGCATTCCGTCCGGCAGCAATTCGCACACCTTGTGTACCAGTTGCTCCAGCACGGCATCGCCAGCCTGATGACCAAAGGTATCATTCACCTGCTTGAAGTGATCCAGGTCCAGAATGGACAACGACCAGCCCTGTCCATTTTCCACACTCTGGGCGGCATACAGGTCCAGCTGACGACGCAATGCCCGCTGATTGAAACAGCCGGTCAGCGCATCGCACTCCAGCAAACGCTCGCCCTCGGCCAGTGCGGTTTGCAATGCCAGGCGATTCTGTTCCAGGTTTTCACGCTTCATGGTGGCCTGCACATGCATTTCCACCAGCTGCTCCATCATGCTTTGATTGGCATGTTTGAGTTGTACCGTCTCGAACAGGGTATGGCGGAAACCGCGCACAAAACGCCATTGCGACAACAGGTACAACACCACCCCCAGCAGGGCGACCATCTCCAGCCGCTGTCCGTCATTGAGCAAGGAAAACACCGGGAAAGCCCAGAACGCAGCAAAAAACAGCACATGGATATCGCGACAGGCGGCCATCATGATGCACAGCAAGGCAAAAATGCCCGATACCCACAGCAGCAGCAACATTTCATAAGGCCGGTCCGGCTGGGTGGGTGCCATGAACCAGATACAGCTGCCCCACAGCAGGCTGCTGGCCAGCAGGCAATCGCGGATGGCCGGATAATACTGATACACCACCAGCGGATGGGTGTCGTTGCGGCGAAAACTGCGAACCACCAGAATCAGCCGCCATTCCACCAGCCAGAACAGCGCCATCCAGCACAGCATGCGCCATAGCGAAGCGTGTTCGTAAGCAATCCAGGCCAGCACCGGTGTGCTGCACACCGCAGGGCCGATGGACTGGTAGGCTGCATCGACAAAATATCGGGTGAGGTCGGCCTCTTCACGCCAGTGCGGGCTTTCCTGCTGCAGATACGCCAGCCGCTTCATGCCAGCCCCTTGACCAGTTGCCGGGCCAGTGCCTCGGTCAGCACCTGATTACGCCCGGCCCGCTTGGCGGCATACAGCAAGTCATCCGCCCGCTTGATCATCTGCGGCAAGTCCAGTCCCGGCTGCCAGTGCATCAGCCCCATCGACACCGTCACCCCGCGCGAACCCAGCAAGCCGGACCAGTCATGCCGGGCGATGTCCTCGCGGATGCTCTCCAGCCGCAACATGGCCACCTCAAGGTTCATTCCTTCCAGCAGCAGCATGAACTCCTCGCCCCCATAGCGGCCCAGGCTGTCGTTGCAGCGCATTTGCGCGCCAACCAGGCGACAAACCTGGCGCAGGACTTCATCCCCCACCAGATGCCCGTAACCATCATTGATGGATTTGAAATGATCCAGGTCCAGCATGGCCAAACAGAAGGCTTTGCCCGCTGCCGCCTCCACCAGACGGTGCTCAGCCTGAATCATGATGGCGCGCCGGCTCAACACCCCGGTCAGCGGGTCATGCGCCACCAGGGTTTCTACGCGTGCCAGCGCAATATCCAGCTCGCGACCACGCTGTTCCAGCTGCTGGTTGTACTGGTCCAGCGTTTCCTGCTGGGCAGTCATGTCTTGCAGCAAACGGTTGTTCTCTTCGCGCGCCGCGTAGTTCTCACGCAAATAACGATGCAAGGGCCAGGTCATGGTGATCAGTACGGCAGTAAACAGCAGCACGGACAAACCAGCCAGGTGCAACACCGGGGAATCAGCCATCCACAAGCGCGGTAGCACAGTCAGCAGCATCAGGCCAAGCACCAGCAAGGGCAGGGAACGGATACCGGTCAGATAAGCAGCATAAGAAGCGGCAACTGCTGCCAGCCACAGCATGACCACGATCAGGTAAAGAGGATCTGCGTCCGGCACCAGCCACCACACTGCACTACCCCACCAGATGCCAGCCAGGGTGGTCAGCAGGACAAAACCGTTAAACTGACGCGACGTCAGTCCGCCGTTGGTGGCAGCATTCAGCCAATGACTTATGCATTTGGCATAGAGACACTGCCAGCTGAACAGCACACCCCACCACAGCAAGATATTACGCAAGGGCGCATGCCAGGACATGGCGAGCGCCAACAAGGCACCGGCCACAATGGAATACGGCAGTGCAGCGCGAAAGCGCTTGATGATGTGCAACTGGACTGCCGCGTCCTCTCCGGATGGCGACGTGCTCAAATTGGCCTCCGCTGTCTGCTTGATCTGTTAATAAGGTATAGCAGATCACATGAAAAACCCCGCGCAATGGCGGGGTTCAGACAACATGACAGAACGGCCGAGCCGATCAGCAAGGCTGCTTACAGCTGGGCTGCGTTTTCAGCCAGGTAGGAAGCCACGCCTTCGGCGCTCGGCTTCATGCCCTTCTTGCCCTTGTTCCAGCCAGCCGGGCACACTTCGCCGTGCTCTTCGGTGAATTGCAGTGCGTCAACCATGCGGATCATTTCATCCACATTGCGGCCCAGCGGCAGGTTGTTGACAACCTGATGCTGTACCACGCCAGCCTTGTCGATCAGGAAGGAACCACGGAAAGCCACGCCACCGTCGGCTTCCACATCAAAGGCCTTGCACAGGTCGTGCTGGATGTCGGCCACCAGGGTGTAACCAACTTCGCCAATGCCACCCTTTTCCACCGGGGTGTTGCGCCATGCAGCGTGGGTGAACTGGCTGTCGATGGACACACCGATCACTTCCACATTGCGGGCCTTGAATTCAGCCAGACGGTGATCGAAAGCGATCAGCTCGGACGGGCAGACGAAGGTGAAGTCCAGCGGGTAGAAAAACACCACGGCGTATTTGCCGGCAGTGGCTTCCTGGAAGGAGTAGTTGTCAACAATCTGACCATCGCCCAGAACGGCGGAGAAGGTTTTTTCACCAGCGAAGAACGGTGCTTGCTTACCAACGAGTACGGCCATGCGGATCTCCTTGTGTTGTTGATGTGGCAGCGTTTGCGGTATCGGGCAATACGCAAACGCTGCGGAATGCGGGGGCTTTATAAATCAGGCGGCAGAGAACGAGCAAATTGTAAATCCATATCATGTCGATAAAGTTTCACAATGAATGCCGCCGAAATTTGCTACCCATATCAGATGAGGCCAGCCATTGCCGGTTTCAAGCCTCGCTTTCCGGACAGCTTCTGCCTGGCGGCTTGCAGCATGAAAAAAACGGACACCTGGGTGTCCGTTCTTGTTTGCTGCCATTGCCATCAGGCTCAGGCTGCCGGTTCGGCTTTCTGACGCAGACGCAGGTTCAGTTCGCGCAGCTGCTTGTCGTCCACCGCATTCGGTGCATTGGTCAACAGGCACTGGGCGCGCTGGGTCTTGGGGAAGGCAATCACGTCGCGGATGGACTCGGCACCGGCCATCAGGGTAACCAGACGGTCCAGACCAAAGGCCAGGCCACCATGCGGCGGCGCGCCGAACTTCAGGTTGTCCAGCAGGAAGCCGAACTTGTTCTGCTGCTCTTCCGGGGTGATCTTCAGCGCAGCGAATACCTTTTCCTGCACATCGGCACGGTGAATACGCACCGAACCACCACCGATTTCCCAGCCGTTCAGCACCATATCGTAGGCACGTGCCAGGCAAGCACCCGGATCAGTGTCCATCAGGTCTTCGTGACCCGGTTTCGGGCTGGTGAACGGATGGTGGCAGGCAGTCCAGCGGTCGGCTTCTTCGTCGTGTTCGAACATCGGGAAGTCCACCACCCACAGCGGACGCCATTCACGTACGAAGTAACCACCCTTCTCGCCATGCTCGTGACCAATCTTGATACGCAGCGCGCCAATGGCTTCGTTCACCACCTTGGCCTTGTCGGCACCAAAGAAGATGATGTCGCCGTTGTCGGCACCGGTACGGGTGATGATTTCTTCCAGCGCAGCCACCGACAGGAACTTGACGATCGGGGATTGCAGGCCGCTGGTTTCGTCGTTGGTGATCTTGCTCTTGTCGTTGACCTTGATGTAAGCCAGACCCTTGGCACCATAGATGCCGACAAACTGGGTGTATTCGTCGATTTCCTTGCGCGACAGGGCAGCACCACCCGGTACACGCAGGGCCACCACGCGGCCGTTCGGCAGATCAGCGGCACCGCGGAATACCTTGAATTCCTCGGTCTTCATCAGATCGGTCAGCTCGGTGAACTTGAGCGACACGCGCAGGTCCGGCTTGTCCGAGCCGTAGTAGAACATGGCATCGTTGTAAGTCATGCGCGGGAACTTGCCCAGCTCGACATTCATCACGTCGCGGAAGATTTCCTGCGCCATGTTTTCGGTGATGTCCATGATCTCGTCCTCGTTCAGGAACGAGGTTTCGATATCGATCTGGGTGAATTCGGGCTGACGGTCAGCACGCAGGTCTTCGTCGCGGAAGCACTTGGTGATCTGGTAGTAGCGGTCGAAGCCGGCCACCATCAGCAGCTGCTTGAACAGCTGCGGCGATTGCGGCAGGGCAAAGAACTCGCCCGGATGCACGCGGGACGGCACCAGGTAGTCACGCGCACCTTCCGGGGTGGAACGGGTCAGCATCGGGGTTTCGATGTCGATGAAGCCCTGCTTGTCCAGGTGATTACGCACGCCCATGGCCACGCGGTAGCGCAGACGCAGGTTCTTTTGCATCGGCGCACGACGCAGGTCGATCACGCGATTCAGCAGACGCACGTTTTCCGAGATGTTCTCGTCGTCGATCTGGAACGGCGGGGTGGCGGCGCTGTTGAGGATTTCGATTTCCTTGGCCAGGATTTCGATTTCGCCGGAAATCATCTTGCTGTTGGCAGTACCGGCCGGGCGCTCGCGCACGATGCCGGTGATGGCCAGCACGTACTCGTTACGGCTGCTGTCGGCCAGCTTGAAGGCTTCCGGGGTATCCGGGTCAATCACCACCTGTACCAGGCCTTCGCGGTCGCGCAGGTCGATGAAGATCACACCGCCGTGGTCACGGCGACGATGCGCCCAACCTTTCACGGTGACGGTCTGGCCGAGGTATTTCTTATCAATAAGTCCGCAGTAGTCGGTACGCATCGGGTAACCCTTAGTATTGAATTCTGTATTGGTCATTCTGAATGAAACGAGCGTCTGCCGGAGCATGCCGGCAGAACGCTTAAGCTTGCTGGTTCTTGTTGCCACCCTGGGCATCTGGCGCCGGGGCGGGAACCACCACACCCATGGAAATCACGTACTTGAGGGCATCATCCACGCTCATGGCCAATTCGCGTGTATCGCGCTTGGGCACCATGATGAAATAGCCGGAAGTCGGGTTCGGTGTGGTCGGCACATACACACTGACGTGTTCTTCCTCGCCCATTTGCGCCACCACCTGCGGTGCCGGCGAACCGGTCTGGAAGGCTACCGTCCAGCTGTCCTGGTGTGGCCAGCGCACCAGCAGGGCCTTTTTGAAGGCCTGGCCGGAATCCGACAGCAGCGTGTCGCTCACCTGCTTGACGCTGCTGTAGATGGACTTGACGAAGGGCGTGCGCGACATCAGGCCATGCCAGAAATCCACCAGCCTTTGCCCCAGCACGTTGGCGGCCAGCATGCCGGTGCCCAGCAGCATCAGGAAGGCAAACACCACGCCCAGGCCCGGAATGCTGAAACCGAACAGCTGTTCGGGCTGCCATTCATGTGGCAGCAGGTTCAGCGTCTGGTCCAGGGAGCCAATGATCAGGCTCAGCACCCACAGGGTGATACCCAGCGGCAGCCAGATCAGCAGGCCGGCAACCAGGTAGCCCCGTACGGTCATTTTGATGTGTGTCATGGGGGTTTAAGCGCACCCGCCGCCGCAAGAGCCGTTGCCACAGCTGTGACCACCACCGCCAGAGCTGCCGTTCTTGAAGTCGGTTTCATACCAGCCGGAACCCTTCAGCTGGAAACCGGCAGCAGACAGCTGCTTGTGATAGTCGGCACTGCCACAAGCCGGGCACTGGGCGATCGGATCGTCGCTCATCTTCTGCAAATGTTCCTTGGCTGCGCCACAGGCGGTGCAGCGGTATTCGTAGATCGGCATATTCCTTGCTCCAACCACTATCTAAATGGCATAAATGGCGTATTCTTGCTACAGTGCAACATGAATTTTTGCTACGGTGCAACATAGACTTTGCTACGGTGCACAATAACGCGGGTCATGTGACCTATGATGCAAAATGCGGTCAGGACAGGCAAATGCAAGTCGCCAGCCCGCAAACGGACGATTATATCCGACTGACGCCGCAATACAAAAATGCTGTTTTTCACGCACTCGCAATATCGCGCTGCCAGGATGCATCAAACCCGTCATCGACCCGCCAAACCCAAGAGGATTCCATGGACAGCATCCGCAACATCATCAGTGGCAAAAAAGGCCTGATTGTCGGTATCGCCAACGAAAACAGCATTGCCTATGGCTGCGCCAGCGTGCTGCGCGAGCTGGGTGCCGAAGTGGCCGTCACCTACCTGAACGCCAAGGCGGAAAAATACGTCCGCCCGCTGGCGGAAAAACTGGAAGCCCCGCTGGTACTGCCGCTGGACGTGGAACAGCCGGGCCAGATGCAAGAGGTGTTCGCCAATATCGAACAACTGTGGGGCAAGCTGGACTTTGTCATCCACTCCATTGCCTTTTGCCCGATGGAAGACTTGCATGGCCGCGTGGTGGACTGCTCGCGTGAGGGCTTCCAGCAAGCCATGCATGTATCGTGCTACTCCTTTGTGGAAATGGCCCGTCATGCCGAACCGCTGATGAAGGACGGTGGCTCGCTGATTACCATGAGCTACTACGGCGCGGACAAAGTGGTGGAAAACTACAACATGATGGGCCCGGTGAAGGCGGCACTGGAGAGCGTGTCGCGTTACATGGCCAGCGAACTGGGCCACAAGGGCATTCGCGTGCATGCGGTTTCGCCCGGCCCGCTCAAGACTCGTGCCGCCTCCGGCATTGCCCATTTCGACCAGCTGATCGACGACGCCATTGCCCGAGCACCGCAAAACAAGCTGGTGGACATCGAAGACGTGGGCATGACCTGCGCCTTCCTTATTTCCAACGCCGCCCGCAGCCTGACCGGCCAGACCATCTACGTTGATGGCGGCCACCACATCATGGCCTGATGACACCACGGCCAGCAGCCTGACCGCTGGCCTCCTCCTGCCTGCGCTCCGGAGACCCTGAATGACCCGCGATGACAAAGCATTTGACGACATCCTGCAACAGGCCACCGCACAAGGCCCGCTCCCCATGGCTGTGGCCCATCCCTGCAGCCGTGAAGCACTGCTGGGTGCGGTAGAGGCCGCCGATCACGGCATTGCCACGCCCATCCTGATTGGCCCGCGCAGCAAACTGGTGAAGCTGGCCGAAGAGCTGGATGTGGACATCAGCCGTTTCGAGCTGATCGACACCCCGCACAGCCATGCATCGGCCGAACAGGCGGTCAAACTGGTGCGTGACGGCTATGCCGACATCCTGATGAAGGGCAGCCTGCATACCGACGAATTCATGACTGAAGTACTGGCGCGCGACACCGGCATCCGCACCGACCGCCGCATCAGCCACGTGTTCATCATGAAAGTGGAAAGTTATCCGCGTTATCTGTTCATCACCGACGCTGCCATCAGCATCGAACCGGACCTGATGACCAAGCGCGACATCTGCCAGAACGCCATCGACCTCACCCATGCGCTGGGCATTGCCCGCCCCAAGGTGGCCATTCTGGCGGCGGTGGAAACCATCAACCCGGCCATGCGCGCCACGCTGGATGCCGCGGCGCTGTGCAAGATGGCTGATCGCGGCCAGATTACCGGTGCCGTGCTGGATGGCCCGCTGGCTTTTGACAATGCCATCTCGCATGAAGCCGCCGACACCAAGGGCATTGTGTCTCCGGTGGCGGGTGATCCGGACATCCTGCTGGTGCCTGAGCTGGAATCCGGCAACATGCTGGCCAAGCAGCTCACTTATCTGGCGGCTGCTGCCTCCGCCGGCATCGTGATGGGCGCACGCGTGCCCATTGTGCTGACCAGCCGCGCCGAAGACGCCACCGGCCGTCTGGCCTCTGCCGCCGTCGCCAATGTACTGGCCCATCGCCGCCGCGGAGCCAGCCAGTGATCAAGGCCCTGATTGCCGTCAATGCCGGCTCCTCCACGCTCAAGTTCCGCGCGTATGCCATGGAGGGCGGTGCGCTGCTGATGCGCGGCCTGATCGACCATTTCGGCCAGCCGCACACCAGCCTCAGCCTGCACGACACCCTGCATAAGCAACTGGAAGAGCGCGAGCTGGGTGATGACAGCCGCGAAGCTGCCGTGGCCGCCATGCTCAACACTCTGGCCGATCACGGCATTGCCGTCACCGCCGTGGTGCACCGCGTGGTACACGGCGGCAGTCGCTTCCATCAGATCACCCTGCTGGACGAGTCTGTCTGCCAGGCACTGGATGACTATGTGCCGCTGGCCCCGCTACACCAGCCGGTCAGCCTGCAAGTGATCGAAGCTTTCCGCACCGTGGATGCCGGGCTGCTGCAACTGGCCTGCTTTGATACCGCCTTCCATGCCAGCCAGCCGGAAGTCGCCACCCGCTTTGGCATTGCCCGGCACTGGCATGAAGAAGGCGTGCGGCGTTACGGCTTTCACGGTCTGTCCTATGCCTCCATCAGCCATCGCCTGCCGGAGCTGAACCTGGCCGAGCGCAAGGTGGTGGTGTGCCATCTGGGCAGTGGCAGCAGCGCCTGCGCCATCGAACATGGGCAAAGCGTGGCATCCAGCATGGGCTTTTCTGCGGTGGACGGGCTGATGATGGGCACGCGCCCCGGCTATCTGGACCCGGAAGTGGTGCTGTACTGGATGGAACATGAAGGCATGGGGGTACGCGAGGTACGGCGTGAGCTGTACAAGAACTCCGGCCTGCTGGGCGTCTCCGGCGGTCTGTCGGCCGACATGCGCGAGCTGCTTGCCAGCAAACTGCCTGCGGCACGCGAAGCGGTAGAGCTGTACTGCTACCGCATCGTGCGGGAAATTGCCTCGCTGGCCGCTGCCATGAAGGGGCTGGATGCCATCATCTTTACCGCCGGCATTGGCGAACATTCGGCAGAAGTACGTGGCCGGGTGCTGGGCCAGCTGGGCTGGCTGGGTTTTGCGGTCGACCATGCGGCCAACCTGGCACATGCCCGCCAGCTGACCGCAGCCAACAGCCAGCACCACGCTTATGTGCTGGATACCGACGAAGAAGGCGAGATGGCCAGACAGGCGTTTTCCTTGCTAAACCAGTAGGCAATATGGCGTGGCAAATGCACCACACCCCACGCCACGTGGACAAACAAAAAGCCCCGCAACGGCGGGGCTTTCATGCATTTCTTGCAGCGCTGGGCTGGAATCAGGCCATGGCCTTGATCTGAGCGGACAGACGGCTCTTATGACGAGCTGCCTTGTTCTTGTGGAACACGCCCTTGTCAGCGATACGGTCGATTACTTTGGTGGAAGCGTGGAACACAACCTTGGCCGCAGCCTTGTCACCACCTTCAATTGCCTTAAGCACTTTCTTTACTGCAGTACGGAACGCAGTACGCAGGCTGGCGTTGTGCGCGCGCTGCTTAAGGGCTGTGCGTGCACGCTTGCGAGCTTGTGCGCTGTTAGCCATGAATCTTTCTCCTGATGAGCGGAATCTGAAACCCGCGATTCTAAGCCTTAACAGCAGGTTTTGCAACAATAAACCCGCCAGCGTAAACTAGCCGGCTTGCTCAACCCTCCCACCCATCATCAATGAACCTGCTCAAGGCGCTGGCTGCAGTCAGCAGCATGACCATGGTGTCGCGCATTCTCGGCCTGGTCCGCGACACGCTTATCGCCCGCGTATTTGGTGCCGGCATGTCGGCAGATGCCTTCAATGCTGCCTTCAAGATTCCCAACATGTTGCGCCGCCTGTTTGCCGAGGGCGCATTCTCGCAAGCCTTCGTCCCCATCCTGGGTGAATACAAGAACCAGAAAACCGAAGAGGAAACCCGCGAATTTGTCGCCAAGGTCACCGGCGTGCTGGGTTCGGTGCTATTGCTGGTCACCGCCATCGGCATGCTGGCCGCCCCGGCCATCATGTGGATTTCCGCCCCTGGCTTTTATCGTGAACCGGCCAAGGCGGCCTTGTTTGCCGACATCCTGCGCGTGTCGTTTCCTTATATCTTTTTCATTTCGCTGTCCTCGATGACCGGCAGCATTCTCAATAGCTGGGGCAAGTTCTCGATTCCGGCCTTCACGCCCACTTTCCTGAACCTCAGCTTCATCGTGTTTGCGCTGTTTTTCACCCACAGCTTTCACCCGCCCATCATGGCCATGGCCTGGGCGGTATTTGTTGGCGGGCTGATCCAGCTGGTTTGGCAACTGCCCTTTCTCAAGCAGATCGGCATGCTCACCATGCCCATCTTCGACTTCAAGGATGCCGCGGTATGGCGGGTGATCCGCCAGATGGGCCCGGCCATTTTCGGCGTGTCGGTGGCGCAGATCTCGCTGTTGATCAACTCCACCTTTGCCTCCTTCCTGCCCACTGGCAGCGTGTCGTGGATGTATTACGCCGACCGTCTGATGGAATTCCCTTCCGGCGTGCTGGGCGTGGCACTGGGGACCATCCTGCTGCCCTCGCTGTCCAAGCACGCAGCCAGCAAGTCGGATAGCGAATTCAGCGTACTGCTGGACTGGGGTATCCGCCTGTCGCTGCTGCTGGCAGTACCGGCTACCGTGGGGCTGGGCCTGTTGTCCGGCCCCTTGCTGTCCACCCTGTTCATGTATGGCCGCTTTACCGCCCACGATGCGCTGATGTCGCAGCAGGCGGTGATTGCCTACTCCTTTGGCCTGCTGGGGCTGATTCTGGTCAAGGTACTGGCACCAGGCTTTTATGCACGGCAGGACATCAAGACGCCGGTGCGCATTGCGCTGATTACCCTGTGCTGCACCCAGCTGATGAATCTGGCCTTTGTCTTCCCGCTCAAGCATGCCGGGCTGGCACTGTCGATCGGCCTGGCCTCCTGCCTGAATGCCGGCCTGCTGCTCTCCACCCTGCTCAAGCGCCAGATCTACCAGCCGCAAGCGGGCTGGAGCAGCTTCCTTGGCAAGATGGCACTGGCTATTCTGGCCATGGCTGCGGTATTGCTGTTGCTGCAAGCCGTACTGCCCATCCACTGGGACGGCCACGCCTGGCAACGGGTGCTCTGGCTGACGCTGCTGGTGGTGGCCGGGGCCATTACTTATTTCGCCATGCTGTTTGCGCTGGGTTTCCGTCCGCGCCAGTTCATGCGCCGTGAACATTGATACCGTTTTGCAAGGAGTCGCCATGAAACCCCAAGCCATGTCACCGGAACAGTCCCCGCTGGGCAAGACCGTCAGCTATCAGGACCAGTACGACGCCAGCCTGCTGTTTCCCATTCCGCGCAAGATGAAACGCGATGAAATCGGCGTTAACGAACAGGCACTGCCGTTTGCCGGTGTGGATATCTGGACCGGTTTCGAACTGTCCTGGCTGAATGCACGCGGCAAACCGCAGGTGGGCATTGCCACCTTCCGCATTCCGGCAGACAGCCCCAACCTGATCGAATCCAAGTCGTTCAAGCTCTACCTGAACAGCTATAACCAGACCCGCATCGCCAGCCTGGCCGAATTGCAGGCCCAACTGGCGCTGGACCTGTCCAACGCTGCCGGCGGCAGCGTCACGGTCAGCGTGCAGCTGCCGCAGGACTTTGCTGCCGAGCGCATTGCCGAACTGGCTGGCGACTACATCGACGAGCAGGACATCGCTGTGGACAACTACGCACCCTGCCCGGACATCCTGCGTGCCGATACCAGCAATATCGTGAGCGAAACCCTGTGCAGCAATCTGCTGAAGTCCAACTGTCTGGTGACCGGCCAGCCGGACTGGGGCAGCGTGCAAATCCGCTACACCGGCCCCAAGCTGGACCGAGAAGCGCTGCTGCGCTACCTGATCGGCTTCCGTCAGCACAACGAATTCCACGAGCAATGCGTGGAGCGCATCTTCACCGACATCCTGCGCGCCTGCGCACCGGAACAGCTGACGGTATACGCCCGCTACACCCGCCGTGGCGGCCTGGACATCAACCCCTGGCGCAGCAATGCCGAGCAGGCACCGAAGGACAATATCCGGACGGCACGGCAATAAAGTACTTCACCGCGCCAAATAAAAAAGGATGCCACCAGGCATCCTTTTTTGTTTGCTTGCCACACCACACTCAAAACGGCGTGGGCGCGTCGAATTCCATCTCTTCCTGCGTCACCGGGTGACGCAACACCAGCCGCGATGCATGCAGCAGCAGACGGTCGGCCTTGGCCAGCGCCTCCGGTGGCGCGTAGATGTCATCACCCAGAATCGGGTGGCCGCTTTCCAGATGCAGCATGTGCATGCGCAACTGGTGGGCGCGCCCGGTTTGCGGGTCCAGCTCCATGCGTGAGGTCTGGCGTGCGGTATCTCGCGACACCACACGGTAATGGGTAATGGCCTCTTTGCCTTCGACATGGTCGATTTTCTGGCGCGGGCGATTGGGCCAGTCGATGATCAGCGGCAGGTCGATGGTGCCGCTATTGCTTTCCACAATACCGTCCACCACAGCGATATAGCGCTTCTTCACCTTGCGGTCCATGAAGGCAATGGACAGCGCCCGCTGCATGGCAGCACCACGACCAAAGATCACCAGGCCTGATGTGGCCATGTCCAGCCGGTGCACAGTCAGCGCATCCGGATACACTTTTTGCACCCGGCTGATCAGGCAGTCGTCCTTGCCCTCGCCACGGCCCGGCACCGACAGCAGGCCGGAGGGCTTGTCCACCACCAGCAGGCAGTCATCCACGTAAATGACTGACAGGCCGGTATCCGGCGGCGGCGTGTAGTTTTCCAGATTATGGGCTTGGCTCATGGCGGCAACAGGGGAACAGAATAAGTAAAGAGCGGCGATTATCTTACCCCCGGCCCAGCTTCACAAGCTGTCACCCTGCATTTGCCGGGGAATTGCCACTTGAAATGGCAGCGCAACGCCATCACCCTGTCATGATCAGATCATTCCCCATGCAAGGAGCAGTCATGCCGGAGCGTTTTTACCTCGACCCATACCAAACCACCCTGGAAACCACGGTCATCCGTCATGACGATGCCGGCCTGGTGCTGGCAGACACCCTGTGTTACCCGCTGGGTGGCGGCCAGCCGGGTGATACCGCCACGCTCACCCTGGCAGACGGCAGCACGCTGGCCATCAGCGATACCCGCCGCAACCGCGAAACCCGCGAGATTCTGCACATCACGGCGGCCGATGCACAGCGACTGGCTGCGGGCAGCGCCGTCACCCTGACGCTGGACTGGGCGCGCCGTCATCGTCACATGCGGGTGCATACCGGCCTGCATCTGCTGTCGGTGGTGATCAAGGCCGGGGTCACCGGTGGCAATCTGACCGCAGAAGGCGGTCGACTGGATTTTGATTTGCCGGAAGGCATGGAGCTGGACAAGGACGAGATCGAGGCCGGCCTGAATGCGCTGGTGGCACAGGACCTGGCGGTGAGCATCCAGATGACCAGCGGCGCAGCGCTGAAAGCCCGTCCGGAGCTGATCAAGACCATGTCGGTCACCCCGCCGCTGGAGCTACCGGAAATCCGCCTGATCGAAATCGACGGCGTCGACCTGCAACCCTGTGGCGGCACCCATGTGCGCCGCACCGGAGAAATCGGCCGCCTGCTGGTGAAAAAGATTGAAAGCAAGGGCGCGCGCAACAAGCGGGTGGTGGTGACGCTGGCCGACTGAGGCCTGCCTGACAAGTACTGCATGAAAAACGGGACCTCACGGTCCCGTTTTGCTTGTGCTGGCAGCCTGCGGAATCAGATATCCGCTTCCACCTCGTTACCCTTGGCTTCCATCCAGCTACGGCGGCTGGAGGCCTCGCCCTTGCCCATCAGCATGACAAAGGTGGACAGGGTTTGCGCCATTTCACCCGGACGAACCTGCACCCGCGACAGACGGCGAGTATCCGGATTCATGGTGGTGTCCTTCAACTGCTCCGGGTTCATCTCGCCCAGACCTTTGAAGCGCGAGATGCCCCAGCTGCCTTCGCGCACATTCTCGCTGCGCAGACGGTCCAGAATGGCATTGAGCTCGCCTTCGTCCAGCGCGTAAATCTTGCGTGGCGGACGGTTCTTGCCCGAACCCGGCACATCCACGCGGAACAGCGGCGGCTGGGCGATGTAGATATTGCCGTTTTCGATCAGCCGCGGGAAATGGCGGAAGAACAAGGTGAGCAACAGCACCTGGATGTGCGAGCCGTCCACGTCGGCATCGGACAGGATGGCAATCTTGCCGTAACGCTGGCTGGACAGGTCCGGGTGATCATCCGGCCCATGCGGGTCCACCCCGATGGCGACGGAAATATCGTGGATTTCGGCATTGGAAAACAGCTGGTCCTTGTCGGTTTCCCAGCTGTTGAGCACCTTGCCACGCAAGGGCAGGATGGCCTGGTATTCCTTGTCGCGCGCCAGCTTGGCCGAGCCACCGGCCGAGTCACCTTCCACCAGAAACAGCTCGTTGCGTTCGATGTCTTCGCTTTCGCAATCGGTCAGCTTGCCCGGCAACACGGCTACGCCGGAGCCCTTTTTCTTTTCCACCTTCTTGACTGACTTCAGTCGCGACTGCGCCTGGCGGATGGCCAGCTCGGCAATCTTCTTGCCGGCCTCCACATTCTGGTTCAGCCATAGTTCCACCGGGTCGCGCGCCAGGCTGGAAATCAGTTTCAGCGCATCGCGGCTGGTGAGCTTGTCCTTGGTCTGGCCCTGGAATTGCGGGTCCAGCACGCGGGCCGACAACACGAAGCGCACCCGGCTCCACACGTCTTCCGCCATCAGCTTGACGCCGCGCGGCAGCAGGTTGTGGTGGTCAATGAAGCTCTTCACCGCATCAAACACGCCTGCGCGCAAGCCAGCCTCGTGAGTACCGCCGGACGGGGTGGGAATCAGGTTGACATAGCTCTCGCCACTGGCACCGTCCTCAAACCAGGCCATCGCCCACTGCACGCCTTCGCCCTTGGCAAATTGCTCGTGGTCGTCACCGATATAGGCCTCGGCGGCAAACAGCGGTGCAATCGGCTCGTCGCCGTTGCACAGCTCGGCCAGATAGCTCTTCAGGCCCTGCGGATACTGCCATACCTTGACCTCGTCGCCACTGGGCTTCTCAACGGTCAGCGATACCGCCACGCCGGGCAGCAACACCGCCTTGGCGCGCAGCAGGCGCTCCAGTTCCGGCAAGGAATAACGCGGGCTTTCAAAATACTTGCCATCCGGCCACACTCGCACACGGGTGCCGCTGGTACGCGGGCCGCAGTCGCCAACGCGGGCCAGGGGTTCAATCACATCACCGCCGGAAAACACTAGGCGGTGCACGCCACCCTCACGCTTGACCTCGACTTCCAGCCGGGTGGACAAGGCATTGGTGACTGACACCCCCACCCCGTGCAAACCACCGGAGAAGGCATAGGCACCGCCATCCTTCTTGTTGAACTTGCCGCCAGCATGCAGCCGGGTGAATACCAGTTCCACCACCGGCACGCCCTCTTGCGGATGCAGGCCAACCGGAATGCCGCGACCATCGTCTTCCACCGACAAGGAACCATCCTGGTGCACGGTAACGGCAATCTTGCGGGCATAGCCGCCCAGCGCCTCGTCAGCCGCGTTATCAATCACTTCCTGACAGATATGGGTGGGGTCGGTGGTGCGGGTGTACATGCCCGGCCTTTCCTTGACCGGCTCCAGCCCCTTGAGCACTCGTACCGAAGATTCGTCGTACTGTTGAGTCATAAATATATCGTCGCCTGTAGCGGCCCTGTGCGCAGGGCCTGCCTGGTGATGTCACCATCCCCGCAGGGATGGCCATGATGCTCAAACGGCAGCCCAGGGCCGCCGCTTGCTAGATGGGTGAAGCAAACCGCCAGGCGGTTCAGTGATCCTGCTGCGGGCCCGGCAGGCCTTCGACCAGCGGCGCCGCCTTGGCCGGCTGGCGCATGCGCTGCAGGAACGCGTCGTAGCTTTCCATTCCCTTGAGGAAACGGGACAGCTCGGTCAGCGCGCGGATATACACATCACGCTTGAACTCGATGACGGCATCCACCGGTGCCCAGTAATCATTCCAGCGCCAGCCGTCAAATTCCGGATGGCTGCTGGCACGCAGGCAGACGTCGCAATCCCGCCCGGTCAGCCGCAACAGGAACCAGATCTGCTTCTGCCCCTTGTAGCTGCCACGCCATTCGCGGCGCACCCAGTTGCTGGGCACTTCGTAACGCAGCCAGTCGCGGGTTCGCCCCACAATCTTGACATGTTGCGGCAACAGCCCGACTTCCTCCAGAAGCTCGCGGTACATTGCCGCTTCCGGACTTTCGCCCGGCTTGATGCCTCCTTGCGGAAATTGCCAGGAATGTTCGCGTACCCGCTTGCCCCAGAACACCTCATTTTTTCCGTTGATGAGGATGATTCCGACATTGGGGCGATATCCGTCCCGGTCCAGCATGAAAAAAACCTGCAATTCGTCTAGTTGACCGAATTTTTGCACATTTCGACAGCTCTTGCCATGCGCCTGACGCGAGGCACAAGCTGCGATTCCACCACACTGGCTTTACCCGGGCATGAAATAAATTGACGGTACAGGGCAAAGGCGTTTAAAAATCCAGCACAACAACTGTTTCACTCCACACGGAAAACCAAGCGACCATGCCCGTCCATTCACCCATCGCCATGCGCCATGCACTGCCTGCTGCAGTGTCGGTGCCGTGCGCCTGGGTCAATCCGACCGCCCTGTCGCTGGGCTTTTTCATCCAGCCATTCACTGCAGTCGGTCACCGCTAGCGTCTTGCCGTTTTGCCCGCCCAAAGGGCGGCTCTCGACAAATCAACGCACAAGGACCCTTCATGCACACTTCTGCAGAATGGCTGCATCAGCACGGCATTCGTCATGTCGAATGCCTGTTTTCCGACATCACCGGTAGTGCACGCGGCAAGATTCTCCCCGTTAGCAGCGTGGCCAGCGGCAGCGAATTGCGCTTCTCCCAGGTAGGCCTGATGCAAAGCATCACCGGCGACTGCCTGCAAGAGCTGGTTCCCGAACTGGACCCGGACATGGTGCTGCACCCTGACTACAGCACACTGCGCCGCCTGCCCTGGTGTCGCGAACCCACGGCCATGCTGATTCACGACTGCCATCACGAGGACGGCAGCCTGGTGGAATTTGCACCGCGCAATGTGCTGCGCCGCGTACTCGAGCGCTACCGTGCACAGGGGCTGACGCCGGTAGTTGCACCTGAGATGGAGTTTTACCTGTTCGCCCGGCGCCAGGGGCTGGATGAGGCACCGCAAGCCCCGGCCTGCTACGGCAAGGACGGCGACAGCCTGCGCCAACCCTATGCACTGGACCGGCTGCACGACCTGGAGGCCGTGCTGGAAGACATCCGCCATGGCTGCGAGCTGCTGGGCATTGGCGCCGACACCCTGCTGCAGGAAGTCGGCTGCGGTCAGCTGGAAATCAATCTGCAACACGGCGATGCATTAGCCTTGGCCGACCAGGCCTTCCTGTTCAAGCGGATGGTGCGCCACGCGGCGGCACGCCATGGCCTGGAAGCCTGTTTCATGGCCAAGCCGCTAGCCAATGATGCCGGTAGCGCCATGCATATCCATCAGAGCCTGATCCATGCCGACAGCCAGCGAAATGCCTTCTCGCAGGACAACGGCCAGCCTGCCGCGCGCTTTGCCCACTATATCGGTGGCCTGCAGCGCTATCTGCCCGATGCTCTGCTGCTGCTTGCCCCTTACGTGAATTCCTATCGCCGGCTGGCACCGTTCACCGCAGCGCCCATCAATGTGGAATGGGGCCATGACAATCGCACCTGTGGTCTGCGTGTTCCGCATAGCGGTCCACAGGCACGCCGGGTGGAAAACCGGCTGCCGGGCGTGGATGCCAACCCCTATCTCGCTCTGGCCACCACGCTGGCCTGCGGTTTGCTTGGCATGCAACAGGAGCTGGAACCAAGTGCCCCGCTAGATTGCAGCGCCTATGGCCGGCCTTATGCTTTTGCCCGCACGCAGCTGGAGGCTATCGAACGTCTGGCTGGCAATCAGGCACTGGCCGAACTACTGGGACCGCACTTTGTTGCAAGCTATTGTCAGCTCAAGCTGAGCGAATGGCAGGCATTCAACCAGACCGTGACTGCCTGGGAATACCGCCATCTGCTTGGTCAGGCATGAAAGAGGCCAGATGAAACGCGAACATGCACCCCATCTCAGTCAGTTTGACGGACATCACGTCAACTCCTGGTACGCCGCCAGTGCTCCCCTGCGCGAGCGCTACCCGGTGCTGGGCGAAGTGGTGCGCTGCGATGTTTGCGTGGTGGGAGCGGGGCTGACCGGATTGTCAGCCGCGCTCACCCTGGTGGAAAAGGGCTTGTCGGTAGCCGTACTGGAAGGTGCTCTGGTGGGCTTTGGCGCATCCGGACGCAATGGCGGGCAAATCCTGCATGGTTTTGCTGCCCCCTTCCGGGTCTTCGAGCAGCAATTGGGCACCCGTGCCGCCCGCCAATGCTGGGAAGCCTCGCTGGACGGACTGGCGCTGATTGCCAATCGTATTCACCAGCACCACATCGACTGTGATTTGCGCTGGGGTTTTCTCACCACCGCCAGCAATCGCCACCAGCATCAGCAGTTACGCAAACAATTGTCGACGCTGCACAGCTGTGGCTACCACGATGCACAATGGCTGGAAGGCAAGGAACTGGCGGAACAGATCAATTCACCTGTCTATACCGCTGCGCTGCACGACAGCGGTTGCGGCCACCTGCATCCACTAAAATATGCACAGGGGCTGGCACGCGCAGCATCCCGCGCCGGTGTCAGGCTGTTCGAACACAGTCCGGTGACTTCCATTGACGAGGACAGGCTGGGACTGCAAATCGGCACACCCGGCGGCTGGATCCGGGCGGACAAGATGGTACTGGCCTGCAATGTCGATATCGGAGCACTGCAACCGCAGCTGCGTCGCGCCATCCTGCCGGTTGAGTCGCACATCCTCGCCACAGCCCCGCTCACAGCCGAACACGCCGCCAGCTTGCTACCCGAAGGCGCTGCCGTTTGCAGCAGCGACAAGCTACTGGACTACTTCCGCCTGACGCCAGACCACCGCCTACTGTTTGGCGGGCGCACCAGCCGGCCCTATGCGCAACGACAAGCGCTGATTGCGGATCGGCATGCCCGCATGGTCAGCATTTTCCCCAGCCTCAACAATAGTCCGATCGACTACGCCTGGAGTGGGCATGTGGATATCGGCCCGGCCCGTCTGCCCCAGATTGGCCGTCAGGGACAGCGCGTCTACCATGCGCAGGGCTTTGCCGGACATGGGCTGGCCTTCACCGGTGTGGCCGGACAGATGATTGCCGAAGCCATTGCCGGAGACCTGGGCCGCTTTGACATCTTCAACAAGCTGTATGCCCACCCGCTACCGCTGCCGGCCTCCATGGAAGAAAGCCTGATCCGGCTGGGCAGCCTGTATTACCGCCTGCGCGATGCGCTAGGTTTCTAGACATCATGCAGCCAGGACTTGCGCCACAACAGACCTCAGGCAGCTGCATCCCCCAAAACAGGCAAACGATGCTAGGATGCCCCGATCAACTGTTTTACGCGTAATTCACATGGCATTTCTACTTTCCCGTCCCTCCCTGGAGCGTCTGCCACGCTTTGCGCTGACGGCCAGCGATTTTGCTTCCCTGCCATCTGCCGCCGACTTCCGCCAGACGCTGCTGAGCAAACTGGATTGCGCGCAACAGCGCATTTATATCGCGGCACTCTACCTGGAGCAGGACGAAGCCGGACAGGAAATACTGGCCGCCATCTTCGCTGCCAAGCAGCGCAACCCGGCACTGGATGTACGCATTCTGGTGGACTGGCATCGTGCGCAACGTGGCCGCATTGGCGAGAGCAATGTCAGCTGCAATGCCGCCTGGTATCGGAAAGAGGCCAGCCTGCATGCGGTAGAAGTACCCATTTATGGCGTCCCGACCCAAACCAGGGAGCTGTTCGGTGTTCTGCACCTGAAAGGCTTCATCATTGATGACCTGGTGATTTACAGCGGTGCCAGCCTCAACAATGTCTACTTGCACAAGCAGGACAAATACCGCTTCGACCGTTACCACCTGATTCAGAACATGGCATTGGCTGACTGCATGGCCAGTTTCATCCTGCAACACATCTGCAATGACGAGGCCGTATTCCGGCTCGACAAACCGGTTCCGGCCACGCGCAGCATCCGCAAGGAAATCCGTGCATTTCGTGCCCGACTGGAGCAAGCCCACTACCACCTGCCGCGACAGCAGATCAGCCAGCAAGGCATGGGAGTCACACCGATTGTCGGCCTGGGCAAGGGCAATCCGCTCAATCGTCTCATCCTGCAACTGATTGCTCATGCCCAGCACCGCCTGGTCATTTGCACTCCTTACTTCAACTTCCCCATGGCGGTGCTGCGCGCCATCAACCGTGCACTACGCCGTGGCGTTGAAGTCACCATCATCGTGGGCGACAAGACCGCCAACGATTTTTTCATTCCCGAATCCGAGCCATTCAAGCTGATCGGTGCCCTGCCCTATCTGTACGAAATGAATCTGCGCCGCTTCGCCAAGCGCCGTCAGGTCCAGATCGAAAACGGCAAGCTCAATCTGTGCCTGTGGAAAGATGGTGACAACAGCTATCACCTCAAAGGCATGTGGTGTGATGCACGGCACATCCTGCTGACCGGCAACAACATGAACCCGCGAGCCTTCCGACTGGATCTGGAAAACGCCTTGCTGATCCACGATCCGGAACAACAGCTGCAAGCCCAAAGCCATGCAGAGCAGCAACATATCCTGCAGCACACCACCCGCATCCATCACTACCGCCAACTGGAAAGTGTGCGCAGCTACCCGCTCAAGGTCCGCACCATCCTCACCAGGCTGAGTCGGGTACGTATCGACCGCATGCTCAACCTGATGCTGTAAGATAAAAAATTGCCGGCACCAATGCAAAAAGCCACCCCAGGGTGGCTTTTTGTTTGACTCTGCACGCTTTCGGGGCCGCAAATTAGTGGCAATTTTCCTCATGAGCAGTACCAATCCGCCAGCATTGCGCATGGCTGTTACCGCAGCCAGAATGCACAAAGCCCAGCTCGGTTGAGCTGGGCTTCGAATGGGGAGTCTGGCGGTGTCCTACTTTCACATGGCGAATGCCACACTATCATCGGCG
>NZ_JAELUD010000204.1:0-325 GCF_016429185.1 Aquitalea sp. ASV11 | reverse complement strand
CCCCCCCCCCCCCCCCCCCCCCCCCCCCCCCCCCCCCCCCCCCCCCCCCCCCCCCCCCCCCCCCCCCCCCCCCCCCCCCCCCCCCCCCCCCCCCCCCCCCCCCCCCCCCCCCCCCCCCCCCCCTCCCACCCCCCCCCCCCCCCCCCCCCCCCCCCCATCTTACTGTTCGTCGGCAGCGTCAGATGTGTATAAGAGACAGGCCTGACCGCTGGCTACCACGCCGGCGGTTTCTTCCGCGGTGTAGTACAAGGGGCCCGGCGACAGCATCTTGTGGATCTTCAACTGGCGGCCCTTGGCATCGCGCGCTTGCGACAGCACTTCATAG
>NZ_JAELUD010000203.1:0-326 GCF_016429185.1 Aquitalea sp. ASV11 | reverse complement strand
CAGCAAGGGGGCTGCTTCGTACTGATGGAAAAATTCGCTGTACGCGGCATGTACGCGCTTGAGATAGCCTTCGGGGAAATCCTGCTCCAGCTGGCTGGCGCGGGCGGCACTGCGCTCCAGCAATACCCTGTCTCTTATACACATCTGACGCTGCCGACGAACAGTAAGATGTGGGGGTGGGGGGGGGGGGGGGGGGGGTGGAGAGGGGGGGGGGGGGGGGGGGGGGGGGGGGGGGGGGGGGGGGGGGGGGGGGGGGGGGGGGGGGGGGGGGGGGGGGGGGGGGGGGGGGGGGGGGGGGGGGGGGGGGGGGGGGGGGGGGGGGGGGG
>NZ_JAELUD010000202.1:0-326 GCF_016429185.1 Aquitalea sp. ASV11 | reverse complement strand
CCCCCCCCCCCCCCCCCCCCCCCCCCCCCCCCCCCCCCCCCCCCCCCCCCCCCCCCCCCCCCCCCCCCCCCCCCCCCCCCCCCCCCCCCCCCCCCCCCCCCCCCCCCCCCCCCCCCCCCCCCTTTCCCCCCCCCCCCCCCCCCCCCCCACCCCCACATCTTACTGTTCGTCGGCAGCGTCAGATGTGTATAAGAGACAGGGTCTACATTGTGCGAGGCTTGCTGGTAAAGCGAGACCACCTCTTCCATCAACTGGTCGATTTCACCTTGCGACAGCAGGTGTTCCACCCGTTCCATCGCCAATGGTTCCGGCGGGTTCAGGTGGCA
>NZ_JAELUD010000201.1:0-326 GCF_016429185.1 Aquitalea sp. ASV11 | reverse complement strand
CCCCCCCCCCCCCCCCCCCCCCCCCCCCCCCCCCCCCCCCCCCCCCCCCCCCCCCCCCCCCCCCCCCCCCCCCCCCCCCCCCCCCCCCCCCCCCCCCCCCCCCCCCCCCCCCCCCCCCCCCCCTCTCTCCCCCCCCCCCCCCCCCCCACACCCCCACATCTTACTGTTCGTCGGCAGCGTCAGATGTGTATAAGAGACAGGCTCAAGACCAGCCAGCCGGTGCTGCTGCAAGAGCACAGTTGCAATGTCAGCGCCAGAATGGGGGTGGCACTGTACCCGCGCGACGGCGTGGATGAGCAGACCTTGCTGCGCCACGCCGATGTGGC
>NZ_JAELUD010000200.1:0-326 GCF_016429185.1 Aquitalea sp. ASV11 | reverse complement strand
CCCCCCCCCCCCCCCCCCCCCCCCCCCCCCCCCCCCCCCCCCCCCCCCCCCCCCCCCCCCCCCCCCCCCCCCCCCCCCCCCCCCCCCCCCCCCCCCCCCCCCCCCCCCCCCCCCCCCCCCCCTCCTCCCCCCCCCCCCCCCCCCCCCCCCCCCCACATCTTACTGTTCGTCGGCAGCGTCAGATGTGTATAAGAGACAGGTGCTGGCCCAGGTGCCGCAACTGGCGCAAAGCCAGCTGCACACGCCGCTGCACCTGGCCTTCACTTACGACGAGGAAATCGGCTGCATCGGCGTGCGCCGTCTGCTGGAAGTGCTGGGCGGGCTGC
>NZ_JAELUD010000199.1:0-326 GCF_016429185.1 Aquitalea sp. ASV11 | reverse complement strand
CCATTGCGCTGGCTGGGTTACAACGCCATCATCAACAGCTTTGTGCGCGAAGACCGCACGCTGAACAACCCGGCCAGCGCACCGTGGCGACGCCGTCTGGCCATGCGCGTGGCCAGCTGTATGGAAGCTGTCTCTTATACACATCTGACGCTGCCGACGAACAGTAAGATGTGGGGGGGGGGGGGGGGGGGGGGGGGGTGGAGGGGGGGGGGGGGGGGGGGGGGGGGGGGGGGGGGGGGGGGGGGGGGGGGGGGGGGGGGGGGGGGGGGGGGGGGGGGGGGGGGGGGGGGGGGGGGGGGGGGGGGGGGGGGGGGGGGGGGGGGGGG
>NZ_JAELUD010000198.1:0-327 GCF_016429185.1 Aquitalea sp. ASV11 | reverse complement strand
CCCCCCCCCCCCCCCCCCCCCCCCCCCCCCCCCCCCCCCCCCCCCCCCCCCCCCCCCCCCCCCCCCCCCCCCCCCCCCCCCCCCCCCCCCCCCCCCCCCCCCCCCCCCCCCCCCCCCCCCCCCCTTCACCCCCCCCCCCCCCCCCCCCCACCCCCACATCTTACTGTTCGTCGGCAGCGTCAGATGTGTATAAGAGACAGTGCCAGTGCCGTGCTGACTGACTGGCTGGCCCGTTATCGCCAGTGCGCGGTGCAGCCGGACAGTACCGCAGTGCACAGCGCCCAGCCGGGCTAAGCGTCACGATTTGTTGTGGTCGTATCTTGTTGT